>WFSC01000450.1 GCA_015486185.1 Bacteroidales bacterium
CCGTGTCCAGCAGTTTCATGCCGTTATCCAGGGCCGCCTTTACCAGGCCCGGGTTGTCGGCCCGCATAACTCCCATACTGACAATGGGCAGTGTCATGTCCGTATTCCCCAGTTTACGGGTAATAAATTTATTGTCTTCCCGTGTTCCTGATTTTATAAGAACCGGCGTACCATGTACTATTTCAGTGGCTGCCAGTGCCCCGGCCATTCCCAGGACCGTCGTACGGAGAAACCCCCTGCGGTTGATGTTCTCTTTTGTTTTCATGGTTATGGTATTTGTAGTTATTTTCTTGTTAGAAGATCCGTTTTAATGCATATCGATTGTACAGAGTATCCGGGTTATCAAGTCTTAAAAATAAAAAAATGTTGGTAATTATCAAACGGGACGATGAAATTTAGAATTGTTTTAAGTAATTGATCTGCTTATTCTTTGTTCTGTTAATGGAGTCCGAACAGAGCGGCTTGTACCTATAAACCGTACAAGCCGCGTGGTATAAACTACACGTGCCGTTTCCCATGATATCTTAGTCTGAAAATTAAGATACAAGGGGATGGATTAAAATGATAAGGGCGATGATAAGGAAAAGATGGATATGGTTTTTAGGCGTATGGATATTTTGGCTGGCTCCGGTATCCGGCCAGGGACTTTTTGAACAGGCGGTCAGTGGGAGCAGCTCCGGAGGAATTCAGTTGAATGGAGTTATCCGCGGGCTCGAATGGGCAGGAGAAAAAGCAGAATCTGCAAAATGGGAACAAAAGAGCATGTACAGTGAAGGAGCTTTGAAGTTAAAGGCAGGATTGGGAAACAGGGGTGATGCCTTTATGGATGTACGGTTGAGAGCAGGGCTCCCGGGATCCATTGAGGGAAACGGTATCGATATGAGAGAAGCTTATGTCAATATGTATTTTGGGAAACTGAGCTTCCGGGTGGGACAGCAGATTGATGTATGGGGCAGGGCCGACAGTTATAATCCAACTGATAATATTACACCTGTGAATCCCCTGTTCCATTCACCCGATCCGGATGATATGCGACTGGGCAATTTCCTCCTGAAAGGAAATATGCAGTTTACCCAAAGTCTGTCGCTTGAAGGGGTATGGATACCTGTATATAAACCCTCTGTTCTGCCGGTTAATCCGGATATCAATCCTATGGTAAACTTTACACAGACACAAATGCCCGGTTTTGATCTGAAAAACAGCGGTTATGCGTTACGGTTAAGTTATGACCGGCCTGCCTGGGGGATGTCTCTTTCGTGGTTTGACGGCTTTGAACCTTATCCCGGACTGATGTTCGGTGGCGTTTCCCAGGGACCGGATCATACATTACGGGCGGATATTAATCCGGTACCTTTTCGTGAACAGGTGGCCGGAATGGATTTTGAAACAAGTGTCGGTTCATTCGGCCTGCGGGGAGAATTCGGATACCGGCGTACCAAAGATCATCAGGAACATCCGAATATGGCCTGGCCGGATCTGCGTTATGTGGCCGGCGTGGACAGGACCTTCGGATCCTTTACGGTTGTGCTGCAGTACATCGGCCATTATGTGCCGGATTATACCGAACCGGCTGATCCCGATGATCCCACACAATCCCCCGTTTTGTTGATACAGTATTTTAACCGTATGATGTTCAGACAACTGGACAGGATAAGCCATATGGTTTCATTGACCCCATCCCTCTCGCTGCTGCATGATGAATTACAGATAGAATTATACGGTGAATATAATTTTACAACAAAAGAATATTTGATCTATCCGAAGATACAATGGAAAGTGACCGATATGCTGCAATTGTCAATGGGAGGAAATATTTTTCATGGCGATAAAAACAGTCTTTACGATATGGTGAGACCTTTGATGAACGGTGTTTTCATAGCATGTGGTTTAACATTTTAAAAATGAAAAAAATGTATGTCGGGAAATTTTTAGACAGGTATAAATGGTGGATCATCGGATTCTCGGCGGCTATCACCTTGTTTTTTGCGGGATGGTTGCCAAAACTGAAAATAGATCCTGATGTTACTTCTATGATCCCGTCTAAAATGGAGGCACGTATCAATACAGATAAGATCAATGAGTTATTCGGTGGTACGAAGATGGTGATCGTTCTCTTTCAGGATAAGAATGTGCTGAATCCGGCCACATTGAAAAGGATCAGGACGGTTGTCAAAAAGTTCAGGCAGGTTGACGGAGTTACGCGTACGATGTCTCTTTTTGATGCTAAAAATATCAGGAGTGAGCAAGGGGCCATGGTGGTTGACCCGGCGGTACCTTTTATACCTGAAACATTGCAAGAGCAGGAAAAGCTGAGGAAAACACTGTTATCCAATGACATGGTTAAAGGGGTGATCCTGACGCCCGATTGTTCCATGACGGCTGTCTATGTTACGATCAGTAATAAAGTTGATCCCAATAAGACTGTAGAAAGTATAGAAAATGTGGTAAAAAAGTACCCGGGCAAAGCCAGGGTTTATTATGGCGGCATGCCGGTGTTGATGGAGCAAATATCAAAGTATATTAACAGGGATATCAGTATTCTTATGCCGGTAGCTTTTATTCTGATGGTCCTGATGTTATATTTTTCTTTCCGACAGGTCAGGGGGGTGGTACTGCCATTTATGGTGGTGGCGATGACCATTATTGTAACGATGGGTATGATCCCGCTGTTGGGATGGAAGATGTCTGTCATCACCGTGTTGTTACCTGTGATGATGATAGCTATCGGGAATAATTACGGGATCCATCTGATAGCCCTCTACCAGGAGCTTAATGCCGGAGGAAAACATCCCGGACGGCGGGAACTGGTAGGAAAGATCTTCAGCCGGCTTTATCGTCCGGTGCTCCTTACAGGACTGACTACGGTTGCAGGTATCCTGGGTCTGTTGTCTCATGTGTTGATCCCGGCCAGGCAACTGGGTATTCTGGCTGCTTTCGGGGTGGCCTTTGCTTTGATGCTAAGTCTTTTTTTGATCCCTGCTATCATGTTATTGCTGAAAGTGCCGCCGCCGGCACAGGCAAAAGGAAACGGGAAAAAGCATTTTCTCGAGCATATGTTGGAAAAGACGGCAAAAAAAGTGGTCCGCCGGCCCAAAAGGGTATTGGCGGGATTTGGCGTTCTCTTCCTGGTCTCTATCGTTGGCATATTCTTCCTGAAAGTAGATGCCAATGTTGAGAATTTCTTCCCCAGGAAAAATCCTGTCAGGGTCAGTGCCGATCTGATCAATAAAAATTTTGGCGGCTCTGAAGACATTTCGGTATGGTTCAGAGGAGACTGCAAGGATCCGGCCTTACTAAACCGCCTGAATGCCTATGCCGACAGCCTGAAAAAAAATCCCGGCGTTGGAAATGTATTCTCCATTGCCGATGTGGTCAAAGAAATGAGCAAGGCCATATATGATCCGGGAGATACCTGGTATGACCGGATACCGGACAGCAGAAATGCCGTAGCACAATTTTTTGAATTGTATAATATGGGAGGTGATCCTGAGGATTTTGAGCAACTGGTTGACTTTGATTACAAGAATGCCCAGATGATGGTGCGTGTAAACAATGGAAGTACAAAAGTGGTCAATGATGTGGTCAGACAAATCAGGGAGTTGACCCGAAAAGATCCGGATTTTGCCGGCATCGGAGGCTACGGATATATTAATGCGCGTTTGTCGGATCTGATCATCCGTGGTCAGGAACGGTCACTGGCCCTGGCACTGATCGTGGTGGCATTGCTGGTTATGATGATCTTCCGGTCGGTGCGGTCGGGACTTTTCATCTCTGTTCCTCTGGCAGGTGCCATGGTAGTCCTTTTCGGGCTTATGGGATATTCCGGTATCGAACTGGATACGGCTACCGCCATGCTTTCCTCTATCATGATCGGAGTGGGCGTGGATTATACTATCCATTTCCTCTGGAGGTATATGCTGGAGAAAGGATCGGGAAAAAGTTATGAAGAGGCGGTTTATACCACGATCACCACTACAGGACGGGGTATAACGTTCAATGCCCTCTCCGTGATCGTAGGATTCTCGGCATTGCTGATCTCTTCATTTACCCCCATACGCTTTTTCGGTTTCCTGGTGGTAATATCCATTGCTTCCTGCCTGGTAGGAGCCATGGTGCTGGTACCGGCCCTGATCCTGCAGTTCAGGCCAAAATTTCTGGAAACAAAACAGAAACAATTATCTGAAAAGAAAAAGATAGCAATGAATGTGCCGATGGGGAAAACGGGCTGAAGAATGAAGAATGAAGAATGAAGAATGAAGAATGAAGAATGTAGAATTTTGAAATAAGAATTTAAAATAAAAATTATGAAACGGATCAGGTTTTTAGTAATGGGGCTTGCTGGTGTTTTTTTGATGGCCGGCACAATGTATGCACA
>WFSC01000451.1 GCA_015486185.1 Bacteroidales bacterium
CCCTTATTGGAGCGATTGCAGCAATTACTACAGGCTTTCTTGCCGCCCGGATAGCAGCAGGTTTTGCCAGAGATTTAAGGACTGCAACCTTTGAACGTATAGAAAATTTCAGTGCCCAGGAATTTAATACATTCTCAACTGCTTCTTTAATTACCCGCTCTACAAATGACATAATGCAGATTCAAATGATAACCGTAATGCTGGTCTCCATGGTTTTTTATGCCCCCATTATCGGGATAGGCGGGATCATAAGGGCAATGGCCAAAAGCAGTTCCATGTGGTGGATTATTGCCCTTGTAGTGGTAATTCTACTAACAGTCATACTCACAGTTTTTAAAATTGCAGTCCCAAAATTCAAACTTCTTCAGCAGCTAATGGATAAGCTAAATCTTGTCAGCAGGGAATCTCTCTCCGGCATGCTTGTTATAAGAGCATTCAACATGCAGAATCATGAAGAAAAACGCTTTGACGAAGTAAACAAAGACCTGACAAAAACAATGCTTTTTGTAAACCACGTCATGGTAGTCATGATGCCGATAATGATACTTATAATGAACGCCCTATCAATCCTTATTATCTGGGTAGGGGCAAAACAGGTAGCTGCTTCAACCATGCAGGTGGGAGACATGATGGCTTTTATGCAGTATGCAATGCAGATTGTTTTTGCATTTCTTATGCTGTCCATGATGTTTATCATGGTACCCAGGGCAGCTGTTTCAGCAGGCAGGGTTGCAGAAGTTCTGAATACCCCTTTCAAAATAGTTGACCCACCTTCTCCTAAAACTTTCGACACCCTTTTTAATGGAACCATCGTTTTTAATAACGTATCTTTCCGCTACCCCGGGGCTAAAGAGGATGCTCTTCATAAGATAAGTTTTACCGCAGCAAGGGGAGAGACAACAGCGATAATCGGAACCACAGGGTCCGGTAAAAGCACTTTGGTCAACCTTATTCCCCGGTTTTATGATGTAACAGACGGTACAATAACAGTAGGAGACCGGGATGTACAGGAAGTAAGTCAGCATGATCTTAGGAAAAGAATAGCGTATATTCCCCAGAAATCTGTCCTTTTCAGTGGAACCATAAAAGACAACCTTAAGTATCCAAAGGAGAATGCGGATACTAAAGTCCTCGCCTCTGCATTAACAACTTCACAGGCCAAAGAGTTTGTGGATACCTTGGAAGACGGAATATTGACTAACATTTCACAGGGAGGTACTAACGTATCAGGAGGACAGAAGCAGCGGATTTCAATTGCCAGAGCTTTGGTAAAACAGGCACCGATTTATATTTTTGATGACAGTTTCTCTGCTTTGGATTTTAAAACAGATGCAGCCCTCCGTAGAGCCTTGCAGAAAGAAACCTCGGAAAGAACACTGATCATTGTGGCACAGCGTGTTTCGACAATAAAAAATGCCCATCAGATAATTGTGTTGGACGAGGGAAAGCTAGTCGGCAAAGGAACCCACTCACAACTAATGGCGGAGTGCCATACCTACCGTGAAATTGCCACCACACAGCTGTCTATGGAGGAACTTGCATGAGTGATCAAAAGTACACCAAATCCAGAGGAATGGGTTCAGGAAGAATGATGGGCGGACACATGGGAATGAATGCCGGAGAGAAAGCCCGGGACTTCAAGGGAACCCTGAAAAAGCTTATCAGTTACCTGGGACCCTATAAGAAAACAATAGTCATTATCCTGACAATTACTGCAGGATCGACTGGCTTTAGTATTTTAGGCCCCAGGATTCTTGGTAAAGCGACAACAAAACTTTTTGAAGGGGTAATGGCCCAAATTACCAACACCGGCACCATAGATTTTACCTATATCGGCCGTATACTTATCTTCGTTCTGGGACTATACCTTGTATCAGCACTCCTCCGATATTTACAGGGCTGGATTATGGCAGGAGTGGCGGTAAAAATAACCTACAAATTCCGGAAAGATATTGCAGAGAAAATTAACAGAATGCCCCTAAAGTACTTTGATAAAACCCGGCACGGAGAGGTTCTCTCCCGGATTACAAACGATGTTGATACGGTAAACCGTACCTTAAGTCAGAGTCTTTCTCAGATTGCCACCTCCCTGGTTACGGTCGTCGGTGTTCTTGCAATGATGTTCTCCATTAACTGGATGATGACCCTGGTTTCTCTTATTGTCATCCCCGTCTCTATTATGCTGGTACGGGTTATCATAAAGCAGTCTCAAAAGTACTTTAGACAGCAGCAGGAGTACATAGGACATATAAACGGTCATGTGGAAGAGATGTACAGCGGCCATCTGGTTATGAAATCCTTTAATGGTGAAGAGGGAAGTATCGATAAGTTTAAAAAACTGAACAATACCCTCTATAAGGCCGGATGGAAATCTTTATTTCTTTCCCGGATTTTGATGCCCGTTATGATCATTCTCGGTAATATCAGCTACATTGCGATTAGTATACTAGGAGGCTGGCTGGTGGTAAAAAAGGTTATTTCCATCGGAGATATCCAGGCCTTTATTCAGTATGTCCGTAATTTTACCCAGCCCCTTACTCAGCTAGCTAATATTTCGAATGTTTTCCAGCAGACAGCTGCCGCCGCCGAGAGAATCTTTGAACTTCTTGATGAAGAGGAACAGCTGCCTGATTCAGAAAAGGGAATTACCCCTGACACCATTCCTGGTAACGTGGAATTTAAAAACCTCCATTTTGGATACTCTCCCGAAAAAATTGTTATACATAACTTTTCCGCATTAGTAAAAGCAGGACAGAAAATTGCCATTGTAGGCCCGACAGGTGCGGGTAAAACAACAATAGTAAAACTGCTCATGCGGTACTACGATCTTAACAGAGGTTCGATCCTTATAGATGGATATGACACCGGAAAACTGCACCGGGGAACTGTACGGAAAATGTTTGGAATGGTTCTTCAGGACACATGGCTGTTTAACGGAACCATAATGGACAATATCCGGTACGCAAGGCCGGAAGCTTCGGACAGTGAAGTAATGGAAGCCGCAAAAACGGCGCATGCGCACCATTTTATCAAAGCCCTCCCTGGAGGATACTCTATGGTAATAAACGAAGAGGCCAATAACATTTCCCAGGGAGAGATGCAGCTTCTGACCATTGCCCGGGCAATTCTGGCGGACCCCCGGATGCTTATTCTCGATGAAGCAACAAGCTCGGTCGATACTCTTACGGAAGTTCTTATTCAAAAAGCAATGGATACCCTCATGAAAGGAAGAACGAGTTTCATTATAGCTCACCGTCTTTCCACTATACAGAATGCGGATCTTATTCTTGTTATGCGGGATGGCAACATCGTAGAACAGGGAACCCATTCAC
>WFSC01000452.1 GCA_015486185.1 Bacteroidales bacterium
CTCCACCCAGTAATCCCTGGCAAATATCAGGTTAAGGAATCCCTTCACCACATTATACCGTTCAATCTCCGGCAGGGTTCTCACCAGATAGCCTCCCAGCAATCTGCCAGTCTCTTCGGGACTTTTGCGAAACTCCCTGACCAGAGGAAAAACCACAAACGTCAGGTCCCCTTCAAACTCCTTACGGGTCTCCTGCAGGAGGATCTTTTCTGCCGGGAAAGATTTCCCTGTCATTGAGGTTATTCCTTCTTCCAGTGCCTGCTTTATCTTATCTTCGATCGTCATCATAGGTCTATCCTTTCAAAACAAGCTGCAAAGTTAACATACCCGGAATAAAAACAGGGGTTTTGCACAGGTCTTTTTCAATAAAAGATAGGGATGATTGTTAATGCTTTTAAAAAATATCTAAATATTTGACTATTCATAAATAACACCTATCTTATTATTTAACAGACTAATATAAAATTTACATTATTTTAAAATCTACGTAGGCTCCTACGTAGATTTTAAAATATCATATCCTGTTTCCGTGTTAAACGAATTAAATGTATAATTATTCCATTTCAACGGATTGTCCAGGATATATTTTTTTATTCTAATGTATTCATCTTCATCACGAATGACACGATCATGATAATTGGGTTGGAAAAAATGGTTGTTATGGTTGTATTTAGGGATATTTAATTTGTGTTCGTCAATATAATTATCGATTTTCGCATTGATCGCCGATTTAAAACCACCAATGAACGATGAAATGGATTTGGGTTTACGAAAAAATTGCGGACGTAATTTAGATCCATGTAATTGTGGTGATTGTAGAGACGCACGGCCGTGCGTTTCTACATACGGATCGTGCATTTTATGCGATTTGTATTCATTGTGTAAACCGTTTGGGTTATTTATTTTATCATTATTTTGTTTTTGTAATATAATGATGGCATGCAAATGATTTGGCATGATAACATATTCATCACAATACAATTCGGTACGTAATTCAAATGATTTTTTCCATTCATTATCAACAATTCTACCAAAACCGGATAATTTCATATACGCCTGTTTTTTATTTATTGTCCGGTCAATCGTTTCAACGACAATTTCACCTAAATTACATTCACGATTCCGGGTTACCAGGGTAATAAAATATAATCCGTTTCCGGCATAATCCCAATCAGGCATTCGGTGCGATGTTGTTCTATATTTATTTCTATATTTCCCGTCCATGATTTATAATGACGCCTGCACTATATATGTAATGCGAATGATGCAATCCATAATTCCTCGTTACAAAATAAACATATTAGTCAGGAAAACCAAATTACCACATACACTATGACTTTCCAGGTAGGGGTATTTATTATTTACAGCGTAAAACAAAAAATATTTTCAACAAGGAAGCAGCAAAAACAAAAAAAACCTATTTTTGGAGTTCTGTAATTTTTATCCTACATAAACCTCAACGCATGAGTAATGTCAAGAAAAGTCATGATCCGGTCGTTCCGAGAGAATACCTTGTCCCTTTCATTCTGATTACCATCTTATTTCCTCTGTGGGGTTTTGCCAATGACATCACCAACCCGCTGGTAGCAGCTTTCCAGACAGTCATGGAAATCTCGGCTGCCAAAGCAGCCATGGTACAGTTCGCTTTTTACGGAGGTTATGCTACCATGGCTATTCCCGCAGCATTGGTTGTTAAGAGATATTCCTATAAAACGGGGGTTATCCTCGGTCTTGTTTTATATGCCACAGGTGCTTTTCTTTTCTGGCCGGCTGCCAAATACGAACTATTCACTTTTTTTCTTATCGCTTATTATATACTCACTTTCGGACTGGCTTTTCTGGAAACTACAGCCAATCCGTATATTCTTTCCATGGGTAGTGAAAAGACAGCCACGCGTCGTCTTAATTTTGCCCAGGCATTCAATCCTTTAGGTTCTTTACTGGGTATGATCGTAGCGACACATTTTATTCTGGCACTATTGCAGTCAGACGAAAGGGATGCTTCCGACCACCTGATCTTTCCGCACCTTCCTGCAGCCCAGAAGGCGGTAATCCGGGCGCATGACCTTATAGTCATCCGTGATCCCTATGTTGTCCTTGGGTTGGTCGTGCTGATCGTTCTCATCCTTATAGCAGTTTCTCACATGCCCAAAAATAAAAGTGCCGTACATACCTCTACCGGTGAGATATTCAGGCGTCTGTTCACATTAAGGGAATACCGCAAATATCGTGAAGGGGTAATCGCCCAGGTTTTTTACGTGGGGGCACAGATCATGTGCTGGACCTTTATCATCCAATACGGAGAACACCTGGGGCTGACCAAAGCCCAGGGAGAGGAGTACAATATCGTAGCCATGATCGTATTTGTGAGCGGACGTTTTATAGGCACCTGGCTGATGAAATACATCGAACCCGGTAAACTTCTGTTTTTGTTTGCCATCGGTGGTATGTTTACCACCACAGGCGCCATTTTCATACAGGGCATGACCGGTCTGTATTCCCTCATGCTGACCTCCCTCTTCATGTCTATCATGTTCCCCACCATTTACGGAATCTCTCTGCGGGGCATGACCAATGATGATGCCAAGCTGGGTGCTGCCGGACTGGTCATGGCCATTGTAGGCGGAGCGCTGATGCCCCCCCTGCAGGGAAAGATCATTGATCTGGGTACAGTGGCCTTCCTGCCAGCTGTCAATGCATCCTTTATCCTGCCCTTTATCAGCTTTGTGGTCATCTCCATTTTCGGGTACCGGACGTTTAAGATACATCATGCTAAATAATCGTTCCGTTTAAATATTACAGGTAATTAAATTTCAATTTCGAAACCCCGGGCTTCTTCTTTTAATCAACTGAATTTTATCGTTCATTCATTCAACATTAATTCATTATATTTGTAACCAATTAGAACAATATAATGAAAACTTCCGTCCTGCATATCAAGAATATGGTATGTGACCGGTGCATCAGCACGGTACGTCACGAACTGGAGAAACTGGACTGGAATGTTATTGAAACAGAGCTTGGAAAGGCGGTCATAAACGGAGTCCCTTCTGAAGAAGATATGAAAAAGATCGCCTCAGCGCTAAAGGAAAATGGTTTTGAGCTGGTAGTGGACAGGGAAAAACAGATCATCAAGGATATCAAAGCTACTATTGTACGATTGATCCATCACTCCGAGGAACCGCTTGAGGATATTGTACTTTCACAATACCTGGCCGATGCCCTTCATCACGATTACAAATATCTTTCTTCCCTTTTTTCTTCCAGGGAAGGGATCACCATTGAAAAATATTATATCCTTCAACGTATTGAGCGGGTCAAGGAACTTTTATCCTATGGCGAACTGACCCTGAGTGAGATCGCCTGGAAAACCGGCTTCAGCAGTGTGCATCACCTCTCAGCCCAGTTCAAGAAAATCATCGGCATAACTCCTTCCGCCTACAAGAAAAAAGGAGATTTTGACCGGAAAACGCTGGATAGGATTAAGAAGGATGAAGGATGATTGTTGATCGTTGATCCTTTCTTCCATTATTCCATTATTCCATCCTTCCATCCTTCCATTTTTCCATCCTTCCATTCTTCCATTATTCCATCCTTCCATTCTTCCATCTTTCCATTCTTCCATTTTTCCATTCTTCCATCTTTCCATTCTTCCATCCTTCCATTCTTCCATCTTTCCATTCTTCCATCCTCCCCTGAAAAACTTGTACTTTTTTCCGAAAATAATGTAAAAGAACCTGTGCATTGTCACAATATTTTTGTGCTGTCATTATCTGATCCAACAAACACCTGTTAAAATGAGTGCAAAAATTTTTTATCGGAATTTCAGGATGTCAGGCTTAAGAAACAGATCCAAACATATGAAAGCAAAAGCAGTAACAAATATTTTAATCATACTGTCCGTACTTCTTTTCGGAAAGTCAGTATTTGCACAAAATGGAACAGATTCATTGGACCGTTTAATTCAATCAGCCATAGAAGTGAATCCGAAAATTCAAATGTTGCAATCAAGATTTGAAGTATCCAAAACAAAGATCAGGATTGGTACCAGTTTACCGGATCCTGTTCTGACGCTTGGATTGATGAATGTACCCACAAACACTTTTTCCCTGAACCAGGAGCC
>WFSC01000453.1 GCA_015486185.1 Bacteroidales bacterium
CCCCGTTTTCTGCCAGATTCATTTCAATGCGCGTGGTGCCGGGGTCGGCATCAGAATAAAGATAGATCAAGTTGTTATCATCATCGAAATACCAGAAGTATTGCACTCCGTCGATCTCTCCCACCGATTTTGCCATCAGTTTTTCCACACCGTCCTGCAATAGACGCCAGGGATTGTCTCCGGTAAAGTCCGTCTTCCATATTTTACCGCTATGTACATGCCAACTACCTTCATACACCCGTTGTCCGGTGATCACCGGCGCCGGACCGCTACCATAAGCCCCAAAAACAATGGGGGATGTCTCTGTACCTGATGAAGGCACATTAAGTGTCTCATACCATTTCCCGCCTCTTTTGAAGAGAATGCTGTCGCCGGGCTGAAAAGAAGATGTATTGATCTTCGCTATGCTTTTCCATGCTGAAGAAACCGTAATCCCGTCATTGGCGTCACTACCTCCTGCCTGATCTACGTAATAAGTTGTGGCATAACCAAATGACGTAAGAAAAAAGCTGAGAAATACGGTAAAAAACCAGGGAAGAGAATATCTTTTCATATAAAGAAATTTATATTATCTGTTATGATATTATATATTATATCCCGTATATATATTTTACTCCCTCTTCTTTTTCGTTTACTGAATGTTCTCAACCCGTTTTTTCACTGACCGGTGGTTTTCGAGGGGAACATATTATGTTAACAACAAAAACAATAAACCTGATAAATAGGCTCCCACCAGGGTAATAAATAAAAACAAAAAGAGTGCCTGTACACCCAATAATGATTTATAGATATAAAGAGTAGCCAGCTTGGTGGCCGGGCCCGCCACAAAGAAAGCCAGAACGGCTCCCTTGTTCATCCCCATGTCTTTCAACACTTCTACAAAAGGAATGGCTGCTCCGCCACAACTGTAAAAAGGAACCCCCATGGATATAGCCACCAGCAAACTTCTCTGAATATGATGTCCCAGTATTTGTGATACAAGCTCGGGAGATACCAAGGCCTTCACAAAAGCACTTATCAAAAGCGCAATGGAAAAATACTTCCCTATAAATAACGTACCCCTCCACAACTCTTTCCAAAAAGAGCGTTGATATTTATCAGTGATCCCTTTTGTATCAAAAGACAAAGCCACAGATCTAAAAACCCTCCCGAAGATCATTCCCCCTGTCACGGAGATCACCAATGTAGCCACCACACGGGCTATCCCTACTTCAGACCCTAACTGTGTCACCGTAAGAAAAAGTACACTGGGATTGATCAGGGGGGATGCAATGGAAAAAGCCATAAGTGCAGACAAAGGAATCCCTGCCGGAAGCAATGACAAAGCAATGGGAATAGCAGCATAACTGGGCAGCGGAGATAACATACCCAGAAAAGAACCCGCCAGAATAGCCCATATACCATTTCGTATTTTCACCCTGGCCCCGCGTCTGACCACCCATTGCATCAGTAATGTCTGGATCAGAATACTGATGACCAGATATGGTGCTATCCGGACAAATAATTCAATAAACGACTGAATAATCCGTAAAGTATAAGTTCCTTCTAACAGATCCTTCAAATAAAAAACAATATGGCAAACACTAAAACTCAAAATAATATGTTATAAGTTTTCCGTCTCCTTGTTATTTTTTTATCCCGCCCGTATAAAATACTCTCCTTTTTACTTTCTGTTTATACTTCAACTGTTCTCTATTAATACTATATGGACACAACTTTTGTCCGACCGATTATTTAGTGTAACTGTTTTCCCGGTATAAAGAACAATATCTGCTGATATCTTTTTTTACATGTAGCTAAAAGAATGCTTATTGATAAATAAATAACTGTTATTTCCTATTATCTGAAAAATCATATTTCTCCTATCAATGTAACTATTTTTTCATACATAAAGAACACCATAATGTTAATTAATATAAAACCGAAAAGAGCAATAATATTTTGTAATTTAGTATTCCGGTATTCTCCCATAATTTTTTTATTGTTTAACAACAAAAACATTCCTATCGCTATGAGAGGTACCCCCATCATCGTGGCCGACTGTGCAATGATCAGGGCATAGATTATATCACCACGAAAGAATACCGCCACCAACATACCGAGGAAAAGAACAAAAACAGCTATAATTTTCGGCCCTTTTTCATTCATGGTTTTTCCCCATCCCAGGCTATCGGCCAATAATCCAGCCCCTATTACCGGATTTACCACCAGGGAAGAAAAAGCTGCTGCACAAAGGCCTATGCTGAAAATATATTTTGCAGTACCTCCAAACAGGGTCTCCAATTGTCGGGCCATATCAGCAGCAGAATGTACCTCTATGCCATACGGGTGTAAGGATGCTGCCGAGGTGATCAATATAAGAGCTGAAATAAGTGCCAACATAAACACACCGATATTAGCATCTCTTACCCCTTTTTTCAGATTATCTTGTCCCCAGCCTTTGTATTGCACCAGATATGCCTGATATAACCCTCCTGTCAGGGAAAATGTGGTAGCTACCAAAGCGGTCATCCGATCAAGATAAACATGAGAAAAAGTTAGAGGATTAAATCCTTTGACTATATCTAATCCGTTGGGGCGGATAAAAAAAAGGTTGATCACAAAAGCCAGTATCATAGTAACAACCAGGATCATCATTAACTTTTCAAGGATTTTATAAAGATCTTTAGCCCAGTAGATCAATACTATAGCTAACAACATAAAAATAACAGGCCATATTCTTTCATTTATTCCGGTAAGTTCCTCCATCCCAATGCCAATACCCAGATTATTTCCAAACTGAAAACTGGCAGAAGAAAGAAAAGCGGATATTCCTATTAATACGGATAACCACCGACCATAATTTCCAGCAATAGCAGATAGGATGCTCTTCTTATGCATAACTCCATAACGGGCTCCCATAGTGACATATACGGTCATACATATAGCAGCAACAACAATCAGCCAGAGAAGGGTATAACCAAAAGAAGATCCTATGCTGGATGAAACGGTAATACTTCCGGGTCCCAATATTAACGCAGCAGTTATAAAACCCGGTCCGAAAGATTTGGTAAATGATCTGATTCTTGATATCATATTCTTCATATTTTAACAAAATCCATTTTCACCTCCACGAAAGCACTGTCTCCGTTACTACTCAGGGCTACAGACGGGAATATAATCTTGCATGGCCTGTAACTCATTATTTACAGCCGTTTCATATAATCTCTCTGTCATCCCCCGGTATTTTCTCTCCGGATCACTGAAATAAGCAGAAAAATGTTTATGAGGATCTTTTTTCAATTTAAAATCCAACACCTTACATTCCACCAGGAGAAAGATCGGATTTTTTAATCCTACATGTTCAATCCTTATTTCCGCTTTATATATACCTGCGCTTGTATCGGCGGGAATATGTGCAATGATCCAGTATCGTTGACACTCTTTTCTTTTTACATCATTTACCGTAACTTTTTCAAATAATTCCGGAACATTACGATAAATACCTTCTGTAATCCGGTAAGGATATCGAATATTCCAGTACGTTACCAAACGCAGGTCCAGGTCAGCCTGACGGATGATCTCTTTTTCTCCTGTGAGGTCGGTGATGGTCACATGTAATTCTCTGAGGTCACGTACCTGATAAAGAATAAAGGTGAAAGGTTCAAACTCACCGGGAGTTGTAAAGATCTTCAAAACATTCGTGCGTTCTTCCGGCACGGGATGTGTATTTTTGTATACAGATTCGTTTATCGTACGTGAGAAGATTAAAAAAAACTGTTTTTTTCTCCCGGGTTGTAAGCTTGAGTACCGGGGGCCGATTAAACATGAGAACATGCTTCCCATCCTTTTGGTACAGAAGGTTTTAAACGCAGACTTAATGCTTCCCGCCCCTGAAGACATATACTCACAGGTAAGAAAAAAACGGAAAAGACATATGCCATATGTTTCATTTCCGGACCATTATTTATTCAATCAACAATATTTTTTTTATGGCAGTCCGGGGTCCTTCCTGAATTTTAAAAAAATAAATCCCCGGAAACAAATTTCCCGGATCCCATTCAATTCTATGCTCCCCTTCCGGAAAACAACAGGGATCTACCTTAGAAACCACTTCCCCCAAACTATTCATGATCTCCAAATGCACAGGCACTTTCTCCTTTACATAGAACTTTACGATCGCAAAAGACCTGACAGGATTGGGATACACATTCCAATTTATTTTTTCCTCTGCGTCCTGTTTGTTGGGGTATAGATCCCGAATGGACGTAACCAGTTCTTCTGAAAAAATAATTCTTCCGAATTTTTCAGGAACATGAAACCAGGGGGTTCCCGTCATGTTCCACACGGAGGTTTCCGGGTCCCCTGTTGTATTCCCTTCCTGATCCCTGGGACGGTTATAGTGTCCCAATTGTAATCTCCAGACATCCCCGTCAGCAGGGGGGCCGGGCAAGGGCTTAATAGATGCATCTAGGGAATCAAAGGGAATCGCCACTTCACAATACCATGCCGTATCTGTATCCGAAACATCATTAAGGGTCCCCCGGACTGAAACGGCCACTTTAAGCCCTTCCAGGTTCCAGTCAACATTTTCATTGTTATTACCCTCCAACCAGGAATGATCCACTAATTCGTCAAAAATGGCTCCGAGGGGATTCACCTCCATCTCAAAATAATTTTTCCCGTCACCATCTGGATCAGCAAAAATCTCCACGTTCTCTTCATCCCACATATGAGCATCCCTTTCTGTATAGGTTGACCAGACATCGGGATCATTACAAATAAATCCTACGTATAAAAAATGTTCATCCCACAGCATCTTCGCCTGTGTGCAGTTCGGCACACTATCCCCGTTTTCCTGCTGAACAAAAGGGGATGTTAATGCTGCCGATTTCCATTGAGCTTCATCCAGAACGCCATCAATAACTACCGGGGTATCCGTTTTCTTAACCGTATATTCCTTTAATTCCTGTGCCTTAGATAAATTTCCATGGAAAAACGAAAGAATGCAAAGCACCATCCCTATAATTTTCTTCATAGGTCTATTTTTTCAGGTTTATTCCGGATCACCTGTTTTTTAAGATCTTTCTCTGTTCCGTTTTCCCCTCAATTGTTACGGTATAAATATATATGCCCGGCGGGACCTCACTGCCAAACTCATCACATCCGTTCCATTGTAGCGTATGTAGGCCGGCTGTCTGGAATTGATTAAAGAATGTCCTGACCGACTGCCCCGTTATGGAATAGATACTTACCCGCACCCTGCTGTTTTTAGCGGTTTGATATTGTAAGGTTATCGTCTGGCTAAACGGATTGGGATATGCTTTCAGATGAAGCCTTTCTATTGTATTCTGTCGAAGTTCATTTATCCCTGTAACGGCAGAAGTTGTTTTGAATTTAAGACCGAAAACACGATTCCCGTCGTAGTCGGGATCAGGCTCCGGTTCACAGATATTGATACAAAAATCATAACGGCTGTATTTCTGAAGAGATTTGATCAGTAATCTATTCTCGCCGGCTTTGATAAAAACCGTCTTTTTGTCATTGGTGAATTTATCATCGGGAAAAGTCCGCGTACCCTTATAATCATAGACCACCTGACCATTGAGGAAGATCTTCAGCGCCTCATCCGATCCGATCCAGAGTTCGGCATTCTGATTTTTGGGAGCATCAAAATAGCAAAAAGCATACGACACCACCTGGGCTCCGGATTGCAACTTGAAATAATCTTTCAGATCGATCCGGTTATCCGTAAAATAGACCGACTCGCTCCAGCCATCTTCCCCGGGTTGCGGGGCAAGATCTTTTTCATTTGGAATGAAGGCATGATCCATGGGATCCTCTATGCCACTGATATCATACGGACCTTTCAGCAGCCATACCCGGTTCCCCTGGCCGAACTCTCCACCTCCGAAATAAGATTTCCGGAACCTTCTTTTTGTTTTCTCCAGGTCAGCTCCTTTGATGTGTATTTTCTCCGGATCGTTTGTGCCCAGGCCTACCCTTTCGGCCAGGGTGATATGTTCAATATCATCCGGGTTCATGCCCATCAGGCGGGTACATACATTATCCACCGCCACCGGGTCGGCACCGGCTACAATCATGTTCATCCTTACCTGGTTACTTTTATCGTGGAAAAGATCTTTGGCCCTTTCCAGGCACATCGTGGCATCCACCACGCAAAAATCAACACCCGCGATAAGGTCCAGGTCAACGATCTCTTTGTCTGTCCACCACTTAGGCGCCTGTTTTTCATGGATCAACCTGTATTCATAATTGTTCTGCGGCACGCCCATCTGTTTCCAGAAACCATATATGCAACTGGGAGCCAGCCCGATCTGGTTCTTCAAAGCACAGGTCATGCCGGGCGTATGGATCTTCATCACCGGCACGGTAATGAAAACATCCGCATTGAGCACATCTTTATGTACCCAATACTTCCCTTTCTGGGGCAATGCCTGTCCCCCGCCGGGGACATCCACTAACACCAGATCTTTCCACGCACTGTCGGGAGGCCAGGGATCCCCGTCTTTCCAGTCCGGCCCCGGCATGTGACAATTAAGATTGGAAAAACGGAAATTGATCCCTTCCAGGTCAGGATCATCCAGCAGATCTTGGTATCCCGTCTTATCCCACAGTTTTCCCCAAAAAACATGGTCGTAATATTCATTATACTCCATCTCATAATTGATGGGCACCGGGCTCCCTTCTCCTACCACGATTTCCATATTGCCCGGGTCAATCTCATCCACGATCTTTATAAGTGCTTTGACTACCCTCGGGTCGGTCTCTTCTCCACTACCCGGGGGATCAGCATCCACTATATTGGGTTTGATCAGTACCATGTCGCCTGGATGGACCATATACAATCCGCCAGCCAATTCTACTGCCCGACGCACCATCTCCTCTATCTGTTCATAATCCAGTGAAGGATCATTCACAGGGATTGGATCTGATAGTGTCGTATCATCTGAACGCACAATGGATACCTTCGTTGTAGCTGCGGTTACAGCATCTATTTCCGACTCATATTTGTAGGAAGGGTAAGTATTGATCATACGGGACAACCCTTTGTGTGCCTGCGAAAGATCCCACACTGACCATACTGTTAACAGGATCAGAATTAGAACCCAACGAGCAAACTTCTTTTTTTTTCTCCTCATTATAAAGAATATTTTCAATGAATCAATTCATGAATGACAACCATCCCGGGGAATAAGCACCTGACAATGCTACAATCTAAAAATAAAATCCCTGCAGGTATTTATACTCCTATTATTCCTGAGATACGACGGCTTTTTTGTGCATGTTGAAAAAAGAAGGGGAAAGAATATTCCCCTTCTCTATGCTACCCAGTGGTAAATAAATGATCTACCTTTTCATAATCTTGGTCGTATGGATTTGTCCGTTAACATCCTCGGTCGTAATAAAATACAAACCTTGTTGCAGATCGGAAAGGTTGATCACCACCCTTCTTCTGTTCAGTTGATCCAGATACTTCACCCTTTGTCCTAATACATTCGACACAGTAATTGATCGTAACACATAATTACTTAAAATCCTGGCATTATCGCTCACAGGATTAGGTGATATCCTGATGATCGGTTCAACTTTCGTAGAAGGAACGGCAGTACTTTCTTCCGGAGGACCCAGCAAAATAAAGCTGTCATACTTAAAATCAAAACTATTGATAATGCCACTGCCCTGATCCATCCATTGGCCCACCTGAAGTGCCACATACACATCCACTTTATCGCCTTTCTTACCAATTACAGTAATTGAATCGGGTTCATACCAGTGGATTGTATCCGGGACCGTATAGACCATGGTATCCCCCTGACCGTCAAAATCACCAATACCTACATTGTTCCCGTAAATGAAATCGGGGTTCATGTCTTCAACAAAAGTGGTATTCTTGCCAAGAGCCAACCAGTCATAACCCCAGCCTTTTGCATGATTCAACAGAATGATCGCATCATTGTCCTGCCATCCCCATCCGTTGATCCCGTTGTTGATATCACCGTCCACATCACCTTTTACAGGAAAGATAATGATCTGAAACCATGCCTGGTCAATATTGGCAGCCGTTCCGGCATCCCACAAAGCTCCATCAAACCAATAAGTATCGCCCACGGTTAGTTCTACCACTTGGTAGAGAATCTGATTCAGCGGTGTGCCAACATTATCCCACGAGGTCTCCAGACAAGCATCCTCGCCGTAAGCCGGTCCCGGAAAAACTCCAAACTCCCACGTTACATCAGAAGTATCACCATCGGTCACGGCAATTTTCCACGCACCCTGTTCCTCAAAATCACCGTTTTTCAAGTAGTTCACATAGCCCGTTGTATCCAACTGGCCAAACAGAGCAACCGGAATAATTGCTCCTAAAAACAAAAAAAGTAGATTTTTTTTCATGATTATACGTTTTGTGTTTAACAAATAATTCCTTGTTTATTATATCCCTCTCATGACTCAAACTCCCATAACTTTTTTTATAAATACAAAAAAAAGGGGGAAATTCCCCCCTTTTTATGCAACCTCTATAACTGATCTACCTTTTAATAATTTTTTTCGTATGTATCCGGTGATTGATATCTTTTGTTGTAATGAAATATATTCCATCCTCTAAATCAGACATACTCACTTCCACTTTCCTTTCCATAAGATTATTCAAAGCCCTAACTCTTTGACCAATCACATTGGAAATAACAATAGACTTTAATATGTCATTGCTTTCAACAACCAAAATGTCAGAAGCAGGATTAGGATAAGCATTAACAACAGGTGAACCGGCACCTATGTAAGGAACATCAACCGTACTGGCAACAAAAGTGATTTTACCCCAGTAATTTGGTTTCCAGGATATTTTTAATCCATCAGCAGAACTGTCGCAATTAAATACCAGCATGGGACCGCCTCCCTGATCTCCGTCAGCATCTGTAAATGATACTTCAAAACCAATCGAGTCGATCTGATCATAAGGTACAGTGGCCTGTGTATTGGGGTCCATAACCTTCCCATCCCAGATACTAAATGGAACTTTCATCTCACAACGATATCCCCCTTGTTTAAGTGTCATGGCATATTCAATGGCCTGCACTGCAGGATCACTGTTATCGAGTGTATTCCATTCGTTGTTCACCCATGTTGGAGGAGAACCTGCAGACGCTCCAATATTTAAACCGATCTGAAAAGATGTCGTACGCATACCGGCAGCACCATTCACGCTGGTATCACCATCTGCCCTGCCATAACGCCAATGGACGTAAAACTCGATATCATCACACTGCCAGGGATCCAGATCCTGATGATCCGCATACTTTATCAGGATATCATCTGTAACATCGGCATAAAAATACATAGCCGTAGAATCCCATAACATCTTAAACCACACATAAAAATCGGTAGAATCAGGTTGCTGGTCCGTCCATACCATATCCTGAAGCTGATCATCCCATACCCACAAATTCAAATGATTCACTGGAGTAACCAACCCCCAGGAATCTTCATCATCAACACCATCGATATCAATCTCTTCATCCGTATAGTATACGTTCAGATTTTTATGGTGAGGGATTCCCTCGCCTGTCGGCTGTGCCTTCGCATAAAAAACAAAAGCCACAGTGAAAACGAAAACAAAAAGTAGATTTTTTTTCATAAGGCATTAGTTTTTAGGGTTTAAAAAAATTAAAACGTTTTTTATTAGTATCCCGTTCACACCTTTTACTCCCATATAAAAAAAAGGAGCTCAAAGAGCCCCCTTTTTCCCACAAAAATAAGAATTATTTTCTGATAACTTTCTGGACAGTCACTTTCCCATCGACCTGCAAACGGATAAAGTACAATCCGTTATTAATACTGGTAGCACTCCAGTTAACAATCTGTTCTCCTGCAACCTGTCTTTCATTTACCAAGACTTTAACCAGTTCGCCAACAGTATTATATACCGAAATATTCACATTACTTTCCTTTTTCAGATTATAGGTAATAGTCAAACCGCTATGGAAGGGATTTGGATAAACAGACACATTATTTAGGTTCTGTATATCTGCTATTCCCGTGCTTTCCTTAAACACAGCCTTAGCTTCCACATCACCAGCAACAGTAATAGTAACAGGATTGTCGGTACCCCAGACAGTACTGGTAGAATCCCATTTCTCAAACTCCCATCCATCATCCGGCACGGCTGTCAGCATCAGGGTATCATTCATATAGAATATCCCGTCTGCCGGGGTTACAACGCCATTGCCGGTCACACTGGTGGTAAGTTTATAGCGTTGTGCTACCAGCCTTGCTATATCGTCCGGTCCCAGCTTTGTAGCATAGAAAGCAGCTTCGTCGATGGATCCATCCAGATATTGCCCGCCATCAGCGCTATTGCCGATCTTGAAACCGTCCCATTTATACCAGATCTGTGAATGGCGCGGAGGTGCTA
>WFSC01000454.1 GCA_015486185.1 Bacteroidales bacterium
ATATTGGGGTAAATAGACCATTCCCATAGATGAATTCTTATAAATCGATTTTATATTAAGAGACCTAAACTATTTGAAAGAAAGATACGATCATTAAAAACAAGCAGCAAGTGGTTCCTTCTCTCAGGATTATCGATAAATGATGATGCACGCATCAAACCTCAAACCTCCAAACCTCAAACGTCCGCGCAGCGGACCACAAACGCTCGCGCAGCGAGCATCAAACCCGAACGGACGAGCCATTCGTGCGGGCGGACAGCAACCGGTAACAATATTTTTTTATACTTTTGTCAGCACAAAACCTTCATTCAGGCAAAGACCAATGAGCAAAGTCAAGACATGGCTCCGGGCGTTCCGGTTACGGACGCTGCCCCTGTCCCTTTCCAGTATCATACTGGGAGGAGCACTGGCCTATGCAGACCAGCCGTTTAGCTGGAAAACCTTTTGGCTGGCTTTTGCCACCACCCTTTTCCTGCAGATCCTTTCAAACCTGGCCAATGATTACGGAGACTATTCGCACGGGCTGGATAATGAGGAAAGAGCGGGACCACCACGCAGTGTACAGTTGGGAGAGATCACACCCCGTGAAATGAAAGGCGGCATCATACTTTTCATCTTTCTTTCTCTTATCTCAGGTATCTGGCTGATCTTCTCCGCCACTGGAAATGTGATATCTCTGGAAGGGATTATTTTCCTGGTGCTGGGACTGCTGGCCATAGGTGCCGCCGTAAAATATACCATAGGCAAACACCCTTATGGCTATTACGGTCTGGGAGATCTGTTTGTTTACCTTTTTTTCGGACTTACCGGCGTATTGGGCACCTATTATCTCAACACCCATTATCTGCGGGCCGATCTGTTGCTCCCGGCTTCTGCCCTGGGATTCCTGAGTACGGGCGTACTGAACCTTAACAATATGCGAGATATGGATAGCGACAGAAAGAATGGGAAAATGACCCTGGCTGTATTACTGGGTCCTTCCCTCAGCCGCTTTTATCATTTGGCACTTCTCTCCCTGGCCATTTTGTTCAGCCTGATATATATTCTTTTAAACTACCATAGTCCCTGGCAGTTTATTTTTCTTATCATCCTGCCACCACTGATAGAAAATACAAGAGCTGTTTTTGCTGCTAAATCCCTGACCATCCTGGATCCGCTACTTAAAAAACTGGCTATGACCAGCCTTTTATATGCTATTGCATTTGGTCTTGGTATGTTAATCTGAACTTATATAATATTAAAACTCATTCTAAATAATAGAAAAATTTCGTTTTGCTATCTTCCGGATTTTACATACTTTTGCTGCGTTAATTCTTTAATATTAACTCTGACAAAATTAAAACATTATGAAAATGAAAAAGTTTTCTTTGTTGATAAGTATGTTATTGCTTGCAGGTTTTGTATATGCACAGGAAGGGCAGGCACCTCTTCAAAAAGGACAAAAACAACTGAATTTTGGCCTGGGTTCCGGTTATTACGGACTACCTCTTTACGGAGGCATAGACTTTGCCGTACATAACGACGTTACTATCGGACCTGTTTTGCAAGTCAGATTTGGTTACGGTTATGTGGATTTCGGTGCTATTTTTCGCGGCGATTATCACTTCAACCGCATCATAGGTATTCCCAATAATTTTGATTTTTATGCAGGCGGAAGTTTGGGATATTTTACCGGAAGTAATGGATTGTATTTAGGTCTTCAGGTCGGAGGCCGTTGGTATTGGGATGAAAAATGGGGATTGAATGTTGAAATTGGCGGTGGAACAGGCTATAATGGAGCCATCGGTGTAAGTATGAAGTTTTAATCCCGGCCCATTTTTAACGAGACCTGTAAAACAGATATATCCCGGGTTCATTGAAAATGGATCCGGGTTTTTTATCTTTGCATTATGGCTTACAGGGCAACCTATAAAAAACATACCCTTGTTTTCAGGCAACCGGCAGGAACCTCACGGGGAACACTCCACCAAAAAGACAGTTGGATCATTCGCATCACAGACACTGAAAGACCGGATACAACCGGGTATGGGGAATGCAGTATCCTGCCCCGTCTCAGTCCGGATGACCGGCCGGATTTTGAAAAGATCCTCACGATGGCCTGTCGGCGCGTTCAAGGCCATAACTTTACCATGGATGAGATACCCGACGCTTTCCCGTCCATACGGTTTGGGTTTGAAACGGCCCTGCTTGATCTGACACAGGGAGGCCGGCAAGTATGGTTTCCTTCTGATTTCACCGAAGGGATGGATTCTATTTCCATCAACGGATTGATATGGATGGGCGATCCGGATTTTATGAAAAAACAGATCATTCGTAAAATAGAAGAAGGATACCGGGTTATCAAGTTAAAAATTGGGGCATTGGATTTTGAACAGGAGCTGGAGCTGCTCCGGTTTATCCGCAGAGAATTTGCCGGAGAACATCCTGAGATCCGTGTAGATGCCAATGGAGTTTTTTCACCGGAAGAAGCCCTTGAAAAACTAAAGAGACTTTCAGAATATGAGGTTCACTCTATTGAGCAACCCATTCGTCAGGGACAATGGGAAGAAATGGCCGGACTTTGTGAAACCTCTCCCATCCCGGTAGCTTTGGATGAAGAGCTGATCGGCGTTTGGCAAACCTCCGATAAAATAAAACTGATGGATGTGATCCGTCCGCAATATCTTATCCTTAAACCCTCCCTGCTTGGAGGATTCAAAGCGTGCGAGGAATGGATCACACTGGCCGGAGAAAGAAATACCGGATGGTGGATCACTTCGGCCCTCGAATCCAACCTCGGGCTAAACGCCATTGCCCAATGGACTTATACATTGAGAAATCCGTTTCCCCAGGGATTGGGTACAGGGCTACTCTATACAAACAACTTTGACAGCCCTCTCTTCATACATCAGGGACAACTTTTTTATAACCCGGAAAGAAAAACAAACATCAGTTTTTATGTATAATAAGGTTGCTGCATATCAATCTTTCATGATCGAAGGAAAAACGCTCACACGCAGACAAATATCAACCCTGTGCCTTTATAAGGAAAATGAGGCCGGCACAGCATCATGGGAAAAGGAAATTTTTTCCTTTATCCGCGATTTTCTCTCCGCATCAAAAACCATCAGGGTAACCACATCCGGATCCACAGGCCCGCCGAAAACGCTGCGGATAAAAAAAGAAAATATGATCTATAGCGCCCGGATGACCGGCCATTATCTGGAATTAAAAGCAGGTGACAAGACCCTGCTGTGCCTGCCGGTACGGTATATTGCCGGTAAGATGATGATCGTCCGTGCATTGGTACTGGGACTGGACCTGTATTATGTACAACCGTCTGTGCACCCGGCCATCAACAGGGCATATGATTTTTCAGCGATGACACCAATGCAGGCAGCACACATACTTGAGGACGGAGATAAAGACAGCCTATCCCTGATCCGTAAACTGATCCTCGGCGGGGGACCGATCCCTTTTTCTTTGGAAAAAAAACTTATTTCCCTGCCCAATGAGATCCATCATACCTACGGCATGACAGAAACCCTTTCCCATATTGCCATGCGCCGGATCAACGGCCCGGAACGTTCAGAATGGTTCACCCCTTTATCAGGCATCAGTCTTTCTCAGGGACGAAAACATAACCTGATCATCCATGCCCCCGGGATCACAGGGAAAAAGGATCTTGTCACCCATGATATTGTTGAATTTGCGGATGAAGACTACCGGCGGTTCAGGATCATTGGCAGGAAAGATCATGTAATCAATAGCGGAGGGATTAAGATCAGCCCGGAAGAAATGGAACGAAAATTTGAATCATCCATCCC
>WFSC01000455.1 GCA_015486185.1 Bacteroidales bacterium
ATTCTGACAACAGGTCTCTTCCTTTTTCAGGGATGTGATCCAGGGACCAATAGGTCCGATAAAAAATATGATCTCGTAATTTACGGAGGGACCTCTGCCGGTGTGGTAGCCGCCATTCAGGGGAAACGCCTGGGGTTGTCTGTGGTACTGGTTTGTCCGGAAAAACATATCGGAGGAATGACCACCAACGGCCTGGGATGGACAGATTCGGGACGAAAAGAGGTCATCGGCGGAATTTCACGGGAGTTTTACCGCAGATTGAAAAAATATTATGACAGACCTGAGGCCTGGGTATTTCAAAAGCCTGAGAATTACAGCCATTACAGGAAAGAAGATGATGCCATGTGGGTGTTTGAGCCTCATGTTGCCGAACAAACCTTTGAAAAGATGATCGCTGAAGCAGGAGTTCCTGTCTGCCGGGGACAATGGCTGAACAGGGAAACAGGAGTTAAAAAAGACGGAACGCGTATCCTGTCCATATCCATGCTGGATGGCAACACGTATTACGGACGTATATTCATTGATGCCACTTACGAAGGCGATCTGATGGCGGCAGCAGGGGTAAGCTATACCACCGGCCGCGAAGCCAATTCCGTTTACCATGAAACGCTCAACGGCGTTGAAAAAAAACATGCCATTTACCATCAGTTTATATATCCTGTAAGCCCGTATGTCACTCCAGGTGATCCTGCCAGCGGGCTGGTGCCCCTGGTGCATGCCGGCGACCCTGGCAGGGACGGAGAAGGAGACCGGCGAATACAGGCTTACAATTTCAGGTTGTGTCTTACCACCGTACCTGAAAACAAAGTGCCTTTTACAAAACCGGCCAATTATGATCCTTTTCAGTATGAGTTACTGGCCAGATATCTCAAAAAAGGATGGCGGGGCGTTTTTAAAAAATTCGATCCTGCTCCCAACCTGAAAACGGACGTAAATAACCATGGAGCCTTTTCATCCGATTATATCGGCATGAACTATGGTTATCCGGAAGGATCCTATGAGGAAAGACAAAAGATCATAGAACAACACAAAAATTACGAGTTGGGCTGGTTATGGTTCCTGGCACATGACCCAAGAGTGCCGGAAGAGATCCATAATGAGATCAACAGATGGGGTTTTTCAAAAGATGAATTCCGGGATAACAATTACTGGCCTCATCAGATCTACGTCCGTGAAGCACGCCGTATGGTAAGTGATTTTGTAATGACCGAATTGCACTTGCGCAAGCTGAAACCGACTCCCAAACCGATAGGTATGGGATCGTATAATATGGATTCCCACAATGTACAGCGGTACATAGACAAAGATGGTTTTGTAAGGAACGAAGGGGATATCGAGGTAAATCCCGGGGGTCCTTATCCTATCAGCTATGACTGTATTGTGCCTAAAATGAATGAAATCACCAATCTGTTGGTGCCGGTATGTGTCTCATCATCCCACATCGCCTACGGATCCGTCCGTATGGAGCCGGTTTTCATGATCCTGGGGCAGTCGGCAGCCGATGCAGCCTCTCTCGCTATCAAATCAAACCTTCCGGTACAAAAGATCGATTATGAGAAATTGAGAGATTTGCTGATCAGCCAGAAGCAGGTACTAAGCCTGAAATAGTGGAATAGTGGAATGATGGAAAAGTGGAATGCTCTGCCAAGCGTAGCCGGGGGATCCATGTGATTACGAAGTAATTTTATTGAAGGAGAGGCGAAGGTGGAATGGAATAATGCCTGCCTGCCGGGAGAAAAGGCTACAGGCTAAAGAATTGGAATGAGGGGGGAACCGATGAAGAGATAAAGCGATAAAGCGATGAAGAGATAAAGAAAAGGATTATTATCTCGCAACTCTAAAAGATCAATTGTCCCTTGAACTGCTGCATCAAACCTCCAACCACAAACCACAAACCCACTAACTTTTAACTTTAGCTCACTTTAGCACACTTCTAAAATAGGTATTTAAATACCTATTTAATAGGTATATCTGAAATAATAGTTAAAAGTTTGGATCTCTTTGTGGAACCTGGCGGAACC
>WFSC01000456.1 GCA_015486185.1 Bacteroidales bacterium
ATACCGATGCTACCTTTCAGTTCACCCCGGATACGGGCCTTGCCATTATGGCTATCAATCCCGGCAATCCCCTCACGGAGGGAGATATTGACCTGATCCGTGAATTGCGCACCTACACCCCCCGGATCTACCTGCTCCTGACAAAAACAGATTTATATGACGAAAAAGATCTCAGAGAGATCGAACATTTTATTTTGAATACCCTCGAAGACCATTTTCAGGAAACCTATACCCTCTTCAGGTATTCCATCCGGAAGAATGCGGATAATTACAGGAAAACCATTCTTAACAAATTGATCCGGCCCATGGTATCAAGACAGGAAACGGTACTGGGAGAAATCAATACCTACAAAACCCTTTCTCTGTGCCGTTCCTGTCTGAGTTATCTCCAAGCCTCCCTGCAGGCATCCATACGGGCCCGTGATCAAAAACAGGAATTACAGGACCTGATCCGTCAAAACAGGGAAAACCTCGACCGGCAGCGGCGTGAGCTGCATCTTATTGCACAAAACTATACCGCTAAAACCCGGGAGTACCTCACACAGATTATATTACCTTATCATAAATCACTTTCCCGGCTATTGGAGAAGGAATTCCGGCAAGAATACAGTTCGTGGCGCGGTAATCTCTTTGCCTTATCCAGAAGGTACGAACAGTGGATGGCCCGGCATCTGGAACAGGAAATAGGGAAAATTTTGTCTAAGACGGAAAAAGAATGGATAAAACTGCTCAGTGGTCCACGGAAACATTTTGAAACCTATCTGGGCACAGCCAGAAAAGAACGGAAAGAAAAAATACAAAATGTTTTGCACATTGAGTTGCAGGATCAACCGGTAGCCCTGCACAAGCCGGAAATAAAAAGACCGGATATATCTGTCTATTGGGCTTTCGACACCAATCTCGACCTGCTTTGGTTTTTAATTCCAATGTTTATTTTCCGAAAAGCCTTCGGTCGTTTTTTCCTGCGACGTATCCCTGATGAAACAGAGAAAAACCTTTACCGGCTGGTCTCTGCACTTACCCTGGAGATCAACAAGGAGATATTTCATATGATGGATGAAGCCCTGACAGTTTTGCGCAATGATCTGATCACGGCAGAAAAAATACTCTCTTCTACCGGCGATGAAACACCCAAACTGCAACAAAAGATCGAAAACCTGAAAAAACTTATCGGGTAATTTGTAGTTTATCCATCCCCTCCTTCCCTTAATCACAACCATTCTACCTGTTATCAAAAAAATTAAATATTTTAGATAAAGTTTAGTAAATTGTTTAGATTTGATCAATAAAAATCTTTCTTTATGTGTGGAATTGTAGGTTATATTGGTACAGGTGAAGCTTATCCTGTTCTGATAAGTGGTTTAAAAAGACTGGAATACAGAGGCTATGACTCGGCAGGGATAGCAATAGCCGGAAAAACTGTCACATTATATAAACGTAAAGGAAAAGTCAATGACCTGGTTGATTATATTGATTCCCGTCCTGTAGCCGGACATTTGGGCATCGGACATACCCGGTGGGCTACTCATGGCGAGCCTGATGATAAGAATGCCCATCCCCATCGCTCCATGAACGGTCATTTTATCCTTGTTCATAACGGGATCATTGAAAATCATCGAAGGCTCAGGGAGCGGCTGACGGCAAGAGGATACCGCTTCCGTTCGGAAACGGATACGGAAGTAATCGTTAACCTGATAGAATATATTTACCTGAAGGGCCACGTATCTGCCACCACTGCTATCCGCCTGGCACTGAAGAAGACCATTGGAGCCTATGGTTTGGGGATTATCTGCACAGACGAACCGGATACCCTGTTTGCCATCCGTAAAGGCAGTCCGCTGGTAATAGGCATCGGGGAACATGCCCGGTACATTGCGTCAGATGCACCGGCTATCATGGAATACACCCGGAAGGTGGTATATCCTGAAGACGATGAGCTGGTTATCCTCAGACCGGATGATTTAACGATACGAACCCTGGAAAATGAGTTCCATGAACCGGAAATCAATATCATTGAACAGGATATAGGAAATATTGAAAAAGGCGATTTTCCTCATTACATGCTGAAAGAGATCTTCGAACAGCCTGCCTCGGTACATGATACATTCAGGGGACGGATTTCCGAAAAACCTCTTTCGCTCCATCTGGGAGGGTTATTCCAGGTGTTGCCAAAACTCACCAAAGCCGACCGCATCATCATCCTGGGATGTGGAACATCCTGGCATGCCGGTCTGATAGGTGAATATCTGATAGAAGAATATGCACGTATTCCCGTAGAAGTGGAATATGCCTCAGAGTTTCGATACAGGCATCCGGTTATCCGCAAAGACGACGTGATCCTGGCCATAAGTCAGAGCGGGGAAACGGCAGATACGCTGGCAGCCATACGTAAGGCCAAGGAAGCGGGAGCTGTTGTACTTGGTATATGTAATGTGGTTGGTTCAAGCATACCGCGCGAAACCGTAGCCGGTGTTTATACCCATGCCGGGCCCGAGATAGGGGTGGCTTCTACAAAGGCCTTTACTTCACAGGTGACTATCCTGACAATGATCGCTATGTTGCTGGCATTGAAAAAAGGATTGCTGACCCGACAACAACTGCATGCATTCATTCAGGAGCTGCAAAACATCCCTGAAAAAATGCAGTATATCCTTGAACATAATAATGAACGCCTTCGTATTCTGGCAGAAAAATATAAAGACGTCAATAATTTTCTTTACCTGGGCCGGGGCAATTTCTTCCCGGTAGCTCTGGAAGGTGCACTTAAACTCAAGGAAATTTCATATATCCACGCGGAAGGTTATCCGGCTGCTGAGATGAAGCATGGTCCCATTGCCCTGATAGATGAGAATATGCCGGTAGTGGTCATCGCACCCAAGGATGACACTTACGACAAGATCGTAAGTAACATACGTGAGATCAAAGCCAGAAAAGGAAAAGTCATTGCCATTGTCAATGAAGACGATGACGTTATCACACAACTGGCTGACCATGTGGTAAAGATCCCTTCCACCAGCATGGCCCTTTCACCTTTGCTGGCTGTTATACCCCTCCAACTGCTGGCTTATCACATTGCTACGATGAGAGGCTGTAACGTAGATCAACCCCGCAACCTGGCAAAATCAGTAACTGTTGAATAGCTCAATATAACTATGACCGTCTTTCGCCATCTCACCAAAGAAGAGATATCATCTCTTGAGGCACAATCCTGTAGCGCAGATAACTGGCTTGATCTTTTCGTTACCGGATCTTTTTCTCCCCAAAGGATAAGAAATGTTCATTTCTCAGGAGTAAACAGGCTATATCCGTTTAATGGCCGGTTTACCCTTCCTGACGGCCGGGAGGTTCAATCAGGGATTTATAACACCAACATTCATCATTGTGAGATCGGTGAGGACACGTATATAGAAAATGTCAGGGAAGGCCTGTCCAATTATCGTATTGGCAAGAAAGTCTTTATCCGGGACGCAGACAGTATAATTACCGAAGGCGAGAGCACTTTTGGCAATGGAACAGAGGTTCATGTACTGGATGAAACAGGTGGCAGAAGTGTTAAGATATTCGATCAACTCTCTTCTCACCTGGCTTATATACTGGCCATGTACCGCCACAGGCCCGGGCTTACCCGGACAATTTACCGCATGATCGACCGATATACCGGAAAAATCCGTTCCTCATCAGGAACCATTGGCGACCATGCAATGATCCGGCACACCGGTTCTTTGAAAAATGTCAGTATCGGTTCCTATTGCAAAATAGAAGGATGTAGTTACCTGTACAACGGCAGTATTCACAGCAGTAAAACCGACCCTGTTTATATCGGACACGGTGTTACGATGAAACATTTTATCATCTCGGAAGGATGCTATATATCAGATGATGTTATTCTGGATCATTGCTTTGTCGGACATGCCTGCGAAATGGGGAAACAATTCTCGGCGGAACATTCTCTCTTTTTCAGTAACTGCGTTGCCTTTCACGGAGAAGCCTGTTCCATCTTTGCCGGTCCCTATACTGTAAGCCATCATAAATCCACTTTGCTTATCGCCGGGATGTTTTCCTTCTTCAATGCCGGCAGTGGCACAAACCAAAGCAATCATATGTACAAACTCGGACCGGTGCATCATGGTGTCATGGAGAGAGGGTCAAAAACCGCCAGTGATTCTTACATTTTGTGGCCGGCCAAAGTGGGAGCCTTCACGGTAGTGATGGGACGACACTACAAAAACTCAGATACTTCCAGTTTGCCTTTTTCCTATCTTATCGAAAGCCATGACGAAAGCTTTCTTTCTCCCGGTGTCAACCTGCGGAGTGTAGGCACCATCCGCGATGCACAAAAATGGCCGCAGCGGGATAAAAGAAACCAGCCAGCCCATCCTGACTTTATTAATTTCAATCTGCTTAGTCCCTATACGATCAATAAAGTACTGGCAGGAAGGAACCTGCTGAAACGATTACTTGAGTATTCAGGTGAAAAGTCGGAGTTTTACTCGTATGAAAATGTCAAAATCACCCGGTCCTCCCTGCAACGCGGACTACAGCTTTATGACATAGCCCTTTACAAATTTCTTGGAAATTCCCTGATCCAGCAATTATCCGGGAAAACTTTCAGCAATTTGGAAGAAATAAGAAAAGTGCTTATACCGGAAAATCATACCGGCATTGGAAACTGGACCGACCTGGCAGGACTGATCGCTCCGTTGAGTGAAGTAGAAAAACTGGCTGACAGGATAGAACAGGGAAAAATACGGAGTATTAACAGGATCAGGGAAACGTTTCGTGATTTTCATGATCATTACTACGAATGGACCTGGAACTGGGCAGCGGATATTCTTGAAAAGGAAACCGGTAAAGAGATCTCCCGATGGAATATTGATGATATCTGTGATCTCGTAACAAAATGGAAAGACAGTGTTGTTGAACTGGACAAAATGCTTTACGAAGATGCGAGGAAAGAGTTCACACTGATATCCCAGACCGGCTTTGGTATTGACGGGGATCAACATACCAGGATCCGGGACTTTGAGCAGGTAAGGGGTAAATTCGAAAAAAATCCACAGGTGACAGCAATAAAAAGTCACCTGAAAAAGAAAACGGAACTGGGCAATTCAATCATTGAAAAGCTCAAAAAGATTAAGGAAACGAATTAAACGTTTTAGATAACCCCGGATCGTTTTCCTATCTTTTTGAACACATCCAGCACATAACTCAATTCGTTTTCGGTATGCGTGGCCATGTAGCTGGTACGTATGATAGCCTGTCCGGGAGGCACAGCGGGAGAAATGGCAGGATTGGCAAAAATACCTGCATCAAAAAGCATTTTCCAGAAAGTAAAACAATCCTCATCCGTACCGATAACAATAGGGATAATGGGGGTATTGCTTTCTCCCGTATTAAAGCCGAGGCTGTCAAACCCTTCTTTCATCATCCGGGTGTTTCTCCATAGTTTTTCAACCCTTTCCGGCTCGGATTCGATAATATCCAGGCTGGCAAGGACAGCAGCTACCGCTGATGGTGGCATGCTGGCACTGAAGATCAGTGAACGGGCATGGTGTTTGATATAGTCAATGACCAAAGGATCGCCGGCTATAAAACCTCCAAGTGAGGCAAAAGATTTACTGAATGTTCCCATTACCAGATCGATCCGGTCGGCCATGCCCCAATATTCCCCACTTCCTTTTCCGTGTTTTCCCAACACGCCCAGGGCATGCGCATCATCCACATATATCTTGGCTCCGTATCTTTCAGCCAGTTTTACGATCTCAGGAAGATGGGCAATGGTCCCCTCCATACTGAAAACACCATCCGTTATAACCATTTTACCGGCATCAACATTTTCATATAATTTCAGGGCACGTTCCAGATCATCAAAATCATTATGTCTGTACTTTACCACTTTACCAAAAGAGAGACGGTAACCATCTACAATGGAAGCATGGTTTTCACGATCAACAAATACAATATCATCCTTACCGACCAGGGCGGAAATGGCTCCCTGATTAGTCTGAAAACCCGTACTAAAGCACAGGGCTGCTTCCTTATCCACAAACCGGGCCAGCCGTTGCTCCAGCTCGAGGTGAATATCCAGCGTTCCGTTCAGGAACCGGGAACCCGTACATCCTGTCCCATATTTTCGTGTCGCCTCGACAGAAGCTTCAATCACTTTAGGATGCCCTGTCAATCCCATATAATTATTGGAACCGATCATGATCATTTCCCGACCATGTACCATCACTTTTGAACCCGGTCCCGATTCAATTGGCAAAAAATAAGGATACCAGCCTTCTTCCACAGCCTGTCTGGCCCTGGTAAAATTCTGACACTTGGTAAATATATCCATTTTGATCTTTTTTACGTTATGATTTAATAGTAAGGAATATATAACCTTTTGACGATCTTTTAGAATAAGCAAAGATAAAAACAGATTATTATATTCAAAGGGTTATGTACTTTTTTTTCTATTGGCGTATATACTCAGCCTAGCGTCGTTTACCTTTTCACCCCCTCCCCGACCCATCCTTTCAGAAATTGTATTTTATAATCACTTTTCGTAAGATTGTAAATATATTCAAAATACAATTTTTATGACAGACAAGCACTGGGAACGATTAAAAAAGATCATTGCAGGAAAAG
>WFSC01000457.1 GCA_015486185.1 Bacteroidales bacterium
AAAGATAAAAGGAAAAAGATAAAAGTGGAAGAGCCAGGAGACAAGAATCAAGATACAAGTAAAAGAATATCGATGAAGGGATGAAGGGATGAAGCGATAAAGCGATGATGAGATGAAGCGTACATAAATAATCTGCGGCAATCTGCGTTATCTGCGAGAAATACCTGCGACGTGAAATTAAGTAGGAATTAGCTCGCTGGTGCTCGCAAAATTAAGTTGTTGCATATCAGAATAAAATCTCTCAACTCCTAAATTTATCAACCTCTCAACTCTTAGACCTTTCGGCCTTTGGATTTTTGGACTCTTTATACTTCTGCCTTCTGTGTGTTCTTTAGCCTTTCAGCTTTCCCCCAAGAACCAGTAACAAGTAACCAGGAACCAGTAACCAGGAACCAGGAACTTTTTAACCTTTAGCTGTTAAATATCATAACATCGTTTACACAAAAATATCATAACATCGTTTACATCTAAGTAAGGGCAAAATATCACAAGATCGTTTACGTAAAAACATTTATCAGGTTCTTTGAAATATTGTTTTTTTCGTCATCCATAACCAAAAAAATAACGTTATGGAAGATGAAGTATCTATTAGAAAACAGGCTGTAAAACTTTATTTGAAAAATGTTTCCATTAAAGATATATCAGAAAAACTTGGTAGATCAAGACAATGGGTACATAAATGGATAACACGTTATCGCAGCGAAGGAGGAGAAAATTGGTTTGCATCACGATCAACATCTCCAAAGCATATCAAGAATAAAACATCTGCAAATACGGAGGAACTGGTTGTTAAAGTAAGAAAAGCTCTGGAAGGTCGTATATATTCACAAACAGGCGCTTTGAGTATTATGTATGAGATAAAACGAATGGGAATAACGCCTCCTTCTATACCAACGATCAATCGGATATTAAAGCGACATGATCTGATCCATGAAAGTAGAATAAGACAAAAGAAAGGGGTGGAATATCCAAATTACTTTTACCTGGTTCAACAGATGGATCTGGTTGGTCCCCGTTATATTACAGGTGGCTCTCGATTTTATTTCCAGAATATTATTGATACTGAAAATCATTATGTGGGAGTATACCCTATAAAAGACAAAAGGTCAATAACAATTGCCAGGAGTATTGCTGAATTTTGGTCAACTTATGGGATGCCAGATTTTTTGCAAATGGATAATGAACTTTCTTTTAGAGGGAGTAACCGTTATCCCCGGAGCCTGGGTATCGTTCTACGATTTGCATTATCAAAAGGTGTTACCCCCATTTTTATCCCACCTTCTGAACCTTGGAGAAATGGGATGATTGAGAAGTTTAACTCTAATCTGCAGAAGTATTTTTTTACTTCCCAAAGATTTACTTCGTTTAGGAATGTAAAGGAAAAAGCTGCTTTGTTTGCCGACTTTCATAATCATAACCATCGATATTCCACACAACAAGGCAAAGTTCCTTCTCAGATCAAATCCATTTCCCAAGAATATAAATTGAGCCCAACACATCTTGATGAGGATGATCCCATCCCATTAGTCAGTGGTTCGGTAATCTTCATACGCTTCATAAGAAGCAACAGAAAACTTACAATATTAGGCAGCACCTTCTTGGTAAAGAAAGAATTAGTCCATACCTATGTTGTAGCTGAGATCGTTATAGAGCAACATGTCCTTTTGGTAAAGCAGGACGGTTTATTACATCATGTATTTCCCTTTGCTATGCCTGTTGAATAATAAATCAATATGTCAATGAACTTGTGATATTTTGCTTTGCTTAGAAACGGCGCCTCCCTAGGGAGGCAAGAAATATTTTTTGTGTAATGTAGAATCTGATATTTTAGTACTTTGTAAACGAGGTGCTGATATTTTGCTCAATTAAAAAAATGTAAACGATGTCCTGATATATTACATTTAGTCTTTAGCCTTTGAGCTTTCACACTCCTTTCCATGCCTGTTGTTCCATTTCAAGAAAACGTTGTTTTTCTTCTTCCGTCATTAAGATCATATCTGCCCTGACTTCTGCACCTGCTTTTTCCAATGGACTGACAATAGACTGGATCAGGGTGTCAGCAATGGGAATGTTCGGGAAAGGAAATGCAAAGGTTACATATACAAAACTTTCATCCGTAGTAATGTACTTTACAATTCCCAAATCCAGCAAAGAATAGTTAATGGCCGGATGCATTACATCTTTTATAGATTCAATAGCTTTTTCTTTGGTTATCATAGCAGAAAAATATTGTTAAAAAATCTTTACAAAAATAATCAAAAATTTTTTGGTATATGAACATATGTTCATTATATTTGTACCGTAAAACTAAAAATAAAAAAGGAGGTGTTGAATCATGCCAAGAGGAGATAGAACAGGACCGAATGGATGGGGTCCGATGACAGGCAGGAGAGCCGGTTATTGTGCCGGTTATCCGGTACCGGGCTATATGAATGATGTCCCCGGATGGGGCAGAGGGTATGGCTATGGCAGAGGAGCCCGTTGGGGCTATGGTTATGGTGGAGGCTATGGCCGTGGTTACCGGTGGGGTGCCGGTTATGGTCCGGGATATTATCCGGCCGGAGAATGGACGGCAGAGGATGAAAAAACTTTTCTGGAAAATGAACTGAAGTTCCTGGAACAGCAGCAGAAGAATCTGAGAAAAAGGCTGGATGAACTGAATAATGATCAGACAGAAAAGGATTGATCCCGGAATTTTCTGACTACCGGTATTGTTTTTATGGTTTTGTTAGTGTTCTGCTTTGATGATACAGGGTTGTTACAAAAAATATTTTTGAAACAACCCTGTTTTTTATAAATCTGTTATTTTTGCCTTCTTGTTTTAAAGAGAAGGTATTTTATTTAGAAAAACATCATTTTGAAAATAGCCATAGCCAGCGGAAAAGGAGGAACGGGAAAGACAACAGTATCCGTTAACCTGAGTGCATGGATACATGACATGACAAACCGGCCGGTTGTTCTCGTTGATCTGGATGTGGAAGAACCTGACGCCGGTATATTTTTGCACGGAGAGATCATTGAACGATCCGTCAGGTATCGCAAAATACCCCGCTGGAATAAGGATACATGTATTTTATCAGGAGAATGTGCTGCTGTATGTATGTATAATGCCATAGCTTTTACGGGAAAATCGGTCATGGTTTTTCCGGAATTATGTCATGGTTGTTATGCCTGCTCCGATTTGTGTCCTTCACATTCATTACCTATGGTGGATGACAGGATAGGAGAAATTACCCTTTATCGTGTATTATTGCCCGGGACCAAACGTGATTTTCTCCGGATAGAAGGTCGCCTGGATATAGGTCGTGAGATGGCGACCCCAATGATCGCTCAAACTGTTTCCTTTGCAGAGCAGTATTCTAAAGATAACTCTGTTATTATTTTTGATGCGCCTCCCGGAACGTCCTGTCCGATGATGGAGGCTGCCAAACACTCGGATTATATGTTGCTCGTGGCCGAACCTACCCGGTTTGGCTTGTATGATCTGGATCTGGCTGCAGAAACCTTGCGTGAGTTACAAAAACCTTTTGCAGTAGTTATTAATAAGGATAATCCTGAGGTAAACATGATCGATGACTATTGCAGAAAAAAGGCAATACCGGTTATTGCCAGGATTCCACATATGCGTCAGGCTGCTTCCATATATGCCGGGGGTGGTTTGTTGTACGGTCAAATACCGGAAATAGGAAAAGAGATGGAAAAAGTTTTTAAGTTCCTTCAGGGGCTTCCGGATGAAAGGATAAAAAAATGAAACAGATCGTGATCATATCCGGAAAAGGAGGGACGGGGAAAACGTCTCTGACCGCTTCTTTTGCTTTCCTGGCCGGAAAAGATGCGGTGGTAGCAGATTGTGATGTGGATGCTGCGGATATGCATCTCGTTACCGAACTGGTAACCCTGGAGAAAAAGAACTTCTTCAGCGGATATGAGGCTGTGATCGATCCGGGGATGTGTGCCGGTTGTGGTGACTGTGTAAAAGTTTGTCATTTTGATGCGATCCTACCGGAAGGGGATGTCTATAAAGTTCTGCCTGTCGAGTGTGAAGGTTGTGGATATTGTGCCCGTATCTGTCCGGTGGGGGCGATAGAAATGAAAAAGCTTAAAGCCGGGGAAATTTATGTGGCCCGTACCCGTATGAATAGCCTGTTGGTGCATGCCCGTCTCGGTATAGGATCGGATATGTCCGGCAAGCTCGTAGCCGAGGTAAGAAAAGAAGCAAAGATCCAGGCGGAAAAAATAAAGACAAAATATATCCTTATTGACGGTTCGCCCGGCATAGGATGTCCGGTAACTGCTTCCGTTACCGGTACGGATTATGTTGTGCTGGTGACTGAGCCCACACTTTCCGGCATTCATGACCTGAAACGGGTCATTGAAATAGTGCGAAATTTTGATGTACCGGCCGGATGTGTGATCAACAAAGCTGATATTCATCCCGAAATGGCCATGCAGCTCAGGGATTTTGTTAATCACCAGGGATTGGACCTGTTGGCTGAGATACCTTATGATCAGAATTTTTCGAAAGCGATCAATGAGGGGAAAAGCATAGTTGAAAAAAAAGACCTCCCGGTATCCGGACTGATAAATGGTGCCTGGAAAAAAGTTTTGGAAAATATCTCATAATAATAATAAAAAAAGAATAGAATGAAAGGGAAATATTACGATTATGGAAATGGTGAGGGAAACAGAGGCGGACGTGGCACAGAGCAAACTTATGCCAGACCTTCTTTTACCTATATACAACCTGAAATATGTACCGGCTGTGGCGTTTGTGCGGAGGTGTGTCCCCTGGATGCCATCAAACTGGAAAACGGAATAGCCATAGTAATGCGGGAGGTGTGCCGGAACTGCAAGATCTGTGTACGTGTATGTCCGGAAGGAGCCATTATGTAATACAAACACATTATCCTATGACAAAAAATAACCTTAAGTTAATGTGTATGGAAAAGGTAAAGACAAGCCATGCCATGTCACCTATAAAAAAGTAAAGACAAGGCACGCCTTGTCTCATACCAACGAAAAAATACTTTAAACAGATAAAATCACAAGCAAATGAAAATAGCCATACAAACCATGGATAAGGAGTTTGTAGCAGAGAATTTCGGCCGTTCTCTTTTTTACGCCATCTATGACACGGACGGGGAGGAAATTTTCTGGCTTTCAAATGAAGATAATGCAGAAGCAGCTCACGGCGTAGGGATCCAATCGGTAGCCATGTTGTCAAGGGAAGAAATTGACTGGGTCATTACCTATCATGTCGGACCGAAAGCCAAAGATGTGCTGGAACAAACCGGTATTCAGGTCTTCACTCTGCCACCCGATCAAAATCTTCTGAAAATAGAAGAAGCTATCAGGTTATTTTTAAATAGTGATTAGTCATTCGCTGCACTCATGACGAAATTAGGTAGAAATTAGTGGGCTTCGCCCACGTAACTAAGTGGAAATTAGCATGCTGCGCTCATGGCGAAATTAGGTAGAAATTAGTGGGTTTCGCCCACGAAACTAAGTGGAAATTAGCATGCTGCGCATACGAAATTCACAGCCTGCGGCTGTGAAATTAAGTAGTAATAATTACGTTCCGAACGAAGTGAGGAACAAATTACGCGAGCGCCAGCGAGCTAATTACGCAGCGTAGCTGCAAATTTCGGGAGCGCAGCGACCAAATAACGTGAGGGCGCAGCCCGAACAAATGACGCGGCATCAGCCGCAAATTACGCGAGCGATAGCGAGCAAATAACGCGACCGAAGGGAGCAAATTACAGGGAGCGCAGCGACCGAATGACGGCTGCGCAGCAGCCTAATGACCATTGAATGACAACTGAATGACCATTGAATGACGCGCCGCAGGCGCTAATTTCGCGAGGGCGCAGCCCGAGCTAATAACGCGACCGAAGGGAGCAAATTACATACAAAACGGATAACACTGGCTAAAAGTATTAACTTTGTTACCTGTTTTTACCATAAATATTTTCAGCTATGAAGTTACTTTTGATTTATATGACCGAATTTACCTGCCGTCCCAGGAGCAAAACACTGGAGGATTTTCCTGAGGTGACAGAGCCCTTGTCACTGAAAGATGTTCAGACTGCTTTCATACAAGCCGAAGCAGAGGATATTGAAAATGTAGCATCCGTGGAAAAGAAACTATTAAAAAATATCAAGTGGGCTGCCGGCAAAAACAACACCCGGCATGTGGTGCTCCACTCTTTTGCTCATCTGTCCGACAGCAAGGCTGACCCAAAGTTTACCAAAGAGCTTTTTGACAGGGTGGAAGAAAGATTAAAAAATGCCGGTTATGAAGTGGATCAAACCCCTTTTGGATATTTCCTCGATCTGGAAGTGAACGCTCCGGGGTATTCACTTGCACGTGTATTTAAAGATATTTAATTCATGGAAAAACTTTATCCCGACTCCGAAGTGGAGTTAACGCCGTTTGTGGCCCGGCATTATGATGCATTGCTCAATCTTGTTACTGCCGGCTTTTACCGGGGATTTATCCGGAAGGCCATTGCTTCAATGAAAATAGAGAAAAAAGACAGGATACTGGACCTGGGATGCGGAACGGGACGCAATGCATGTCTTATGTACCGCTATCTTGATGGCGGAAGTGTGACGGGGGTGGATGTGTCGGATATAATGGGAGACCAATACCGTAAGAAATGTGCGAAAGCGCCGGGAGCAACTTTTGTAAAACAAAGGATTGATATTCCCTTTGATCTGGGAGAAAAGTTCGATAAGGTATTTATCAGTTTTGTTTTGCATGGTTTTCCGCAGGAGGTAAGAGAAATAATTGTACGCAATGCGTTTGATCACTTAAAAGAAGGGGGATCATTCCATATCCTGGATTATAATGAGTTCGATCTGGACAAGGCTCCTGCCTACGTACGTATTATTTTTAAGAAAATTGAATGCAAATATGCCTTTGACTATATTAAAAGGGATTGGAAAAAAATACTCAGGGAAACCGGTTTCAGTCGCTTCGAAGAACACAGGCTGGCCGGACGATACGCCCGCCTGCTTACTGCTTTTAAAGAACCAAGAAACAAGAACCAAGAGACAAGTTAGGTTAACTGTGAACTAAGAACTGTGAACTAAGAACTGTGAACTAAGAACTGAGAACCATCATGCCAAAAACAGAACCTTTTGATAAACACCTTGATCTGTATGAAGAATGGTTTGTAGTAAACCGGTTTGTATATGAATCGGAATTAAGAGCCATTCGTTATCTGCTTCCGCAAGAGGGAGAAGGACTGGAAATTGGTGTCGGCAGTGGTATATTTGCCGGGCCACTGGGGATAAAAACAGGCGTTGATCCTTCGGGAAAAATGCTGGGAAAAGCCCGTGAAAGAGGGATAAAAACAATAACCGGCGTTGCCGAAAAATTACCTTTTGCCGATGGTTCCTTTGACTATGCCCTGATGGTGACAACCATTTGTTTTGTGGATGATGTTACCCGTTCATTGGAGGAGGCAGCCCGTGTTTTGAAGAAGAACGGGATTTTTGTGCTTGCTTTTGTTGATAAGGACAGTCCGGTAGGCAGGGAATACCTGCGGATGAAAAACAAAAGCCTTTTTTATAAAGAGGCTACCTTTTTTTCGACTGAAGAATTAATGATCGCGTTGAAAAAGGCAGGATTAACGCCGGGGGATACGGTACAAACCATCTTCGGCAGCCTCGATCAGGTGAGAACTGTACAGGATTTTAAGCCCGGATACGGTGAAGGAAGCTTTGTGGTTATCCGGAGTGTGAAATGATTAAATAATGCAGATCTCCGTGCGTTTCGGGTCTGCCGGAAAATTAAAAGTAATTATAAAAATGGATAAGGATTCACTGTTGATTGCATGTGCTACGAATGACGAAAAACATCTGGTAAATGAGCATTTTGGTGAAGCAGGATATTTTATGATCTTCAGGATGGACCGCGAAAAATGGGAGCATATTGAAACGATTCCCAATAAAGTGGCCGGAGAACATGACCATGAAGATCCCGGATGGCCGGGTCATCATCGTCATCGTCATGGACACGGACCGGGCCTTGGTCAGGGGATGGGCCATGGAGAAGGCCCCAAAGCCAGAGCTATCCTTGACCATTTCAGGGAAAGGAAGGTGGATGTTTTTATGTCCCGCCAGTTTGGACCTAATATTGTCATTGTCCGTCAATATGTTTTACCGGTTGTGATCCGGCATATTGAAAAAGTGGAAGAAGCATTACAATTATGCAGGGAAAACTATCAGCAAATTATACAGCAACTTAATGTTCCGGCTGAAGAAAGAAAACATATCGTCCTTTCCTAACGATCCGTGATGATGGCAGAACTGACTCCCCGGAATTCCAAAATAAATTTCAGATCCTATTTATGGCACGGAGGCTTCTTTGCGCTGGCATCCAATTTTATGGATACCGATACAGTGATCCCTGCTGTGCTTATCAAATCGGGAGGCGGACCGCTGGCTGTAGGTGTTCTTATCGCAATCATGCTTGGAGGATCCCGGCTTTTCCAGCTCCTGTTCGCCGGACTTTTTGAACCTCTGCCATACAAAAAAAAATATATGATCACGGGGATCTATCTACGGATCTTTGCTTTGTTTTTTACGGCTGTTACATTGTTTTATTCATCTCATCTGACGCCGGGTATGCTGATAGGGGCAATATTCTTTGCTATGACTCTTTTTTCGATCAGCGGTTCCCTGGCCAATGTGCCTTATATTGACATACTTGGAAAATCTATTTTACCTGCAGACCGGAAAAAGTTCTTTTCGGTCAGACAGGTTATTAATAGTTTAGGAATCCTTTTATCCGCCCTGGCCGTCAGGCAGGTGCTTAAATTAAATTCATTTCCTGTCAATTACTCGATCAGTTTTGCCATGGCTTCCGGGTTATTGCTGATGGCCTCGTTAGGATTTATAAATATCAGGGAGGTACGGTCACCGAAAAAAAACAGGGAGCCCATCATGACTTTTCTAAAACGTATCGGTCCCGAACTGAAACGGTATCCCAACCTGGTAAATTATCTTTTTATCCTGAATACCGTTGGGCTGGCTATTACATTTACTCCTTTTATGATCATGATGGCTAAGGATCATTTCGGGATATCCGCCGGACTGATAGGAAATGTTTTATTGCTAAAAGTTGCCGGCATGCTGATCCCCGGTACCTTGCTTATCTTCATTCATAGAAAGTATTCCTACAAGAGAGTTCTGATAGTTGCCGTTCTAATAGGAGCCAGTTTGCCGGTACTGGCACTTATCCTTATTTCTTCTCCGTCATTATATCAATATCTGTTTGTGCTTTCCGGTATATTCCTTGGACTTTATAAAATTGCGATCAACGGAATACTGATCGAAATATCCACAGAAGAAAACCGGACCTTCTTTGCGGGTATCACCGGGGCAGGAAATATTCTGGCCTCACTTCTGCCTGTTTTTTCAGGCATGTTTATCGTTTTGCTCGGATATCAGGTCGTATTTATCGTTGTGGCAGTGCTGATATTTGCAGGTCTTTACTTTGCTTTAAAATTAAAATGTATGCCGGAAATAAAGAATTAATTTTATAACTTGCTTGCCCTTTATGTTTAGCAAATGAAACAAATCTAATTACAAACCACTAACCAACCATGTTGTCATTAAGAAATCCTTTTCTCATGCCTCCCATCAAGCTGGGGTATTGTTTTGGTGACGGAATTGTAACACATAAGCATGTGGAATTTTATGAGGAACGTTCAGAATATATCGGCGCCATTACACTTGAACCTTTATATCTGGATCCCGGTTTGCGTGAGATTCCCACCCAGTTAGGCATTGATGATGATGATAAGATCGAGGGTCTGCAGCGTCTGGTAGATCATATTCATGAAAAAGGAGCTGCTGTTATTGCACATTTAAACCATCCGGGACGTATGGCCAATCCGAAGATACCGGGGAACTACCATATATCCTCATCAGAGCAACCTTGTGAAAATGGTGGAGCCACACCCCGCAGGATGGAAAAAGAAGATTTTGAGAAAGTTACGGAATTATTTGTAAATGCTGCCTTGCGTGCTGAGAAGACCGGGTTTGATATTATCGAACTGCAATTCGGTCATGGCTATCTCATGGCCCAGTTTCTTTCGCCTAAAGTAAATGACAGAACAGATGAGTATGGCGGATCACTGGAAAACAGGATGCGCTTTCCGTTGGAAGTGCTGGATGCGGTAAAAAATGTTGTGTCCCTGCCAATTATCGTCCGTATCAGTGGTGATGATATGATCCCTGACGGAATTCATCTTCCTGAGATGATTGAGTTTTCTAAAATTCTGAAGACAAAAGGAGTGGAAGCTGTTCATGTTTCTGCCGGTACGGTCTGTTCCACTCCCCCCTGGTTCTTTCAGCATATGTTTGTGCCAAAAGGTAAAACCTGGGAATTTGCCAAAACGATACAGAAAGAAGCAGATATCCCGGCCGTTTTTGTGGGCAGGATAAACTCGGTGGACGATATTAAAAAGTTAAAAAAAGTATATCATGCCAAATATATGGCCATCGGCCGTGCTTTAATAGCCGATCCGCTTTTTATCGGGAAATACCTGGGTAAGGAAAAAGGAGAGATACGGCCGTGTCTGGCCTGTTCAGAAGGTTGCCTTGGAGGAGTACGGGCCGGAAAAGGTTTGCATTGTATGGTGAACCCACTGGCGGGCGAAACTTTCCCCGAATTAATGAAAGCGCCGGTTAAAAAGAATTATGTTATTGTAGGTGGCGGACTTGCCGGTATGGAAGCAGCCCTGACACTTTTCGAGAGAGGACACAAAGTAGAGATCTTTGAAAAAAACGAGTTGGGCGGACAGTTTAATCTTGCTTATCTTCCGCCCCGGAAAGAGAGCCTCAAAAAAATCGTCGAATTTTATAAGAGCCAGCTTGAAGAAGAAAAAATACCTGTAAGAAAAGAAAAAGCAACGCCGGAAAAATTATTATCAGGCGGTTATGACGGCGTTATCCTGGCTACAGGAGCTGTACCGGCTATTCCTCCTATCAAAGGATTAAAGAAATATTTCTGGACGGAATTCCTGCATGATGAATTTCTGCCGGAAAACAAAAATGTATTGATCATTGGCGGAGGCCTTATCGGGATAGAAGTGGCCAGTAAACTGCTTGAAAAAAAGAACAAAGTGACCATCGTGGAGATGTTGGAAGAAGTGGCCCGGGGAATGGAGATGATCGAAAAAACATTAACCCTGAAAAAACTGAAAGAGAAAAATGTGAAAATTTATACCAACACCAAAGTAGTCGAAGTGAATGGTGACAAGGTGGTGCTGGAAGGGGCTGTTAATATAACACTTACCGGCATTGATCATATTGTTTTGAGTACGGGAATGAAAAGTTATATTCCTTTGTATGATAAGATCATTCGTCAGATAAAAACTTATGTCATAGGGGATGCCAAAGAAGTGGGCAAGGCGGATGATGCGATCCGCGATGGTTACACCCTCGGCCTGACCCTGTAAAAAAAGAAAGGAAAAAATGAAAGCATTCGGACCGATCCCGTCCAGACGGTTAGGACAAAGTCTCGGGATCAATAATATACCACCTAAAATATGTTCTTATTCGTGTGTGTACTGTCAACTGGGGAAAGCCATTATAATGGATACCGAACGAAAAGCCTATTTCAACCCGGATGAACTGGTGGCTGAAGTGAAGGAGAAGATCAGACAGGTCCATGCCATGGGAGACAAAATCGATTATCTGACCTTTGTTCCTGACGGTGAGCCTACTTTGGATCTCAACCTGGGTAAAGAGATCAGAATGTTGAAGGATACCGGGATAAAAATTGCGGTCATTACCAATAGCAGTTTGTTATGGCGCGAAGATGTCAGACAGGATCTGGCAGCAGCCGACTGGGTGTCTGTCAAGGTGGACAGCGCATTACAGGAGACTTGGAAAAAAACCGACCGCCCTCATAAAAACCTTGATTTGAATACGATACGTCAGGGTGTGTTACAGTTTGCCGATGAATATCAGGGTACCCTTATGACCGAAACCATGCTGGTCAAAGGATATAATGATGACAGGAAATCAATCATGATGACCGCTACCTGTCTGGAAAAAATCGCTCCCCATACCTCTTATATTGGTATTCCTACCCGGCCTCCTGCCGTATCCGGGGCCATGCCTGCCGGAGAAGAAGCTATAAATTTTGCCTATCAGGAATTTATGCAGCATGTTCAACATGTGGAACTGATCCTGGGTTATGAAGGAAATGCTTTTGCCTTTACCGGAAATGTGGAAGAGGATATTCTGAGTATAACCGCTGTTCACCCGATGCGCAGGGAAGCTGTGGAAGAACTTCTGCATAAAGCCGGTGCAGACTGGAAGGTGATCGAAAAACTCATTCAAAAGGAAAAGATCATGGAAACCGAATTTAACGGGCATAAATTTTATATGAGGAAACTGAAAAAGAACCTGGAGGTGTGAAATTAGCCATTCGCTGTGCTCATGGCGAAATTAGCATGCTGCGCATGCGAAATTAGGTGGAAATTAGTGGGCTTTGCCCACGTAACTAAGTAGAAATTAGCATGCTGCGCATGCGAAATTAAGTAGTAATTACGTTCCGAACCTGGTGAGGAGCAAATTACAGGGAGCGCAGCGACCGAATGACGTGAGGGCGCAGCCCGAACAAATGACGCGGCATCAGCCGCAAATTACGCGAGCGCCAGCGAGCAAATAACGCGACCGAAGGGAGCAAATTTCGGGAGCGCAGCGACCGAATGACGGGAGCGTTAGCGACCTAATTACGCAGCGTAGCTGCAAATTTCGGGAGCGCAGCGACCTAATTACGCGAGCGATAG
>WFSC01000458.1 GCA_015486185.1 Bacteroidales bacterium
CATCAAACCCTCTCCCTTTATCCGCAATCCGACCTTTACAGGAAATTACGTCCGTTTTACAGGTACAGACACCTATCTCCCTGCCTCATGCAGATAACTCAACCGTATTCTACCCTAACCGCAAGTATGGTAAAATACAGCTTTTAACAACAGATCCCAATGCCTGGTGCAAAATATACTTTTTATCGCCGTAGGAGAGGAAATCCCCTCCCTACAGCGATTTTACAATATTTTCCTGCCTTATCTTTTACCGGCATAAACCTGCCTGCCCGGCTTCCGGTTATTGTGGTTCTCCTCCTCCACCCGGTGGCGGTGGCGGATATTCAGGCCAGGTCGGATCCGGCTGATTCTCATCTCCTCCACCTTCCGACGGCGGATCTTCTCCTCCGCGAACATAAAACAACATCGTCTCGTCGAGACGGTCTTCCAAAAAATTTTCCATTCTTTCCTTTTTCATTTTATTGCATTTTAGAGTTAAACTTTCATTTTTTCTTCCAGATTATTTTCCGGCTTTCGCCCCTAGTCGCTTTACCCCCCCATTTTGCTGACATTTTTTTAAACTTTTTTTCATTTTTTTTATAATTTATAATTATTCTAAATAATATACTCTGTGACACAACACATTACACAATCTTTAAAAATTCCAAAAAAACGGGATTTAGTTAACATAATATTTAAACCGGCTTCCGGCCCGGGATCATTTTCAACCGATGATCATGAAACTTTCGATCCGTTCGAAGAGTATAAAAAGGAAGAAAAACTTTGTACCTTTGTTTGAGTGAAAAGACAAAAACATACCCGGCGATCCGTTCCGGGGATCCTGTTTGGGATCCTGATTCTTATTTTTCCGGCGGCGGAAGGGTTGTCTGCAGGAGGAAATATTCCGCAGGTTCCCGGACCGGGGCATATCCTGTTGAACCGGGCCGACTCGTTGTACCGGGCGGGACAATGGCAAACAGCCATTTCCCTTTACAGAAAAGCTGAATCCCATTTTCTTACCAACCATGATACCTTAACCGGCTGGAAATGCCGTTATACTTACATAATATCACTTTGTAACCTCAACAGGTTCGATTCCATCGAAAACCTGATAGCCCGGACCCGCCGGATGTATCAGCCGGCCTTACAGGATCATCCCGCCATACGATCCGATCTGCTTTTTTTACAGGGCTATGTTGCCTTTAAAACGGGCAACTTTAAAAGCTCGGTTTCTCTTTTTACCAAATTATTACAAAGCGATACTTCCGTCCGTTATCAGGTCTTATCGCACAGGCATCTTGCTTTCAATTATTTTCAACTGGGGGATTTTCTCAAAGCCAGGGATGAAATCCGCAAGACAGTCTCGCTGGAAGAAAGAGATACTACTTATTCCTTTTATTTTGCATCCGATCTTCACTGGATGGCCATCCTCTACACCTACTTTCTGGGGGATCCGGCCACGGGACTGCAATACCTGAACCGGGCCCGGGAACAATATGCCAGGGCCGGTGCCGGTCCGGCAATTAAAAGCAAGCTTTACAATGAATCCGGAACGATCTATATGGAAACCGGAGATTATAACAAAGCGAGAGAATATTATATGATGGCATTGAACAATCTACCATCCGGTTATGAGAGCTCCATACCACTGGCCAATATTTACAACAATCTCGGCATTATTAATAAAGAACTGGCCCATTACAAAAAAGCCGAATCTTTTTATCTTAAAAGCCTGTCTATCAAAAATAAAATGGGAATAAAAGATACCTACCAGACCTATTCTAATTTAGGTAATCTTTATATGTCGCAAGGAGATTCGGAACAATCCGATCATTATTTCAAAAAGGCCATCGACAATATCATTCAGCAATATGGCGGTCAAAACTGGCGTCTGGCTGATTCCTATCAAAATTACAGTCGCTTACTAATTTTGGGAGATCATCCGGAAAAAGGGAAAAAATATTTAACAAAGGCCCTGGAGATTTACAGGCATCAATACGGAGAAAGGCATCCCAAGACAGCGCGGTGTTACTTAATATATGAACTTTATTACTGGAAAAAAGGGATGCCCGATTCTGCCCTCTATTATATCCAGCAATCGCTCATTGCCAACTCCCCGGAATTTTCTTCGGAAGATTTCTCAAAAAATCCACGGCCGGAGGATGTTTTATCAAAAGATGTTCTTTTGATGTCCTTAAAAGACAAAGCCAGGACTTTGGAAATGCTTTCTGATACGAAGCAAAACATTCAGTATCTTAAAGAAGCCTTACAAGCCCAGCAGGAAGCAGTGGATCTGGTACTCATCATCAGAAAAAGTTTTTTCAATGCCCAAAGCAAGGCATTGCTGGCCGCTCATGAGGAAGAGACCTATCAGAATGCTTTCCGGCTGGCGGTCCGGCTTTATCAGGCAACCGGCAACAGGAAATATCTTGGACTGGCTTTCCGTTTTTCGGAAGAGAACAGGGCTACAGGCTTGCTTGCTGCGATCCGTACCAACCGGGCCATAACTTTTGCCGGTATTCCGGATTCCGTTGTCCGGGCAGAAACAGATATTACGACAGAAATAGGTGCTTACCAGGAGCTTCTCTATAAAGAACAGAACAAGGCCTCTCCCAACACCGGTAAAACCAGAAAATACGAAAGGCGTATCTTCAGGTTACGTATGCAGAGAGACTCGCTGATACATATGATGGAAAAGAAATATCCCGGGTATTACCGCTTGAAATATAACCTGGGAACCATACCGGCAGAGCAGGCAGTCAACCGGCTGAAAAAAAACCAGGCTATTCTCGAATATGAGATCATTGACAACAAGATCTATATTTTCTGCCTGACTTCCGGTAAAATACATCTTATTATCAATAAGCCGGATTCCAGCCTGCATGAATATGTTTCCGATTTCTGGGAAGAGCTTCAGCAAAAACAATTCAATCAACATGTTTCTTCCGCTTATTTTGATATTGTTTATTCTTCCTTTAGTCTTTACCAGGATTTGATCAGACCGATAGATTCCCTGATCAGGGGGAAACATCTGATCATCGTACCGGATGAGATGATAGCAGAGATTCCTTTTGATGTATTGATCGACCATATTCCGGATACCAAACAACCTTCTTACTGCAAACTTCCCTATCTGATCTATCAGCATCCTATCACCTATTCCTATTCTTCCACACTATATTTTGAGTACCGTAACAGGCGACGGAAATTTTTCAACCGTGTCATTGCCTTTGCTCCCGATTACCCGAAACGAGGATTAAACCTCCATCAGATTATGCAGATCAGGCAGTCGGAAAATTATCGTCTTTATCCGTTACCCTATGCCCATAAGGAGGCAGAGGAGGTCTCCCGACATACTTTTGGGCGTCTTATCACCGGGAAAGAAGCCAATGAACATTTTTTCAAGACCCACACTGCCCATTATGACATTATACATCTCGCCATGCATACCATTCTGGACAATCAGCACCCGTTATATTCAAAGCTGGTATTTACCCAGCCGGCGGATTCTCCTGAGGATGGTTTTTTAAATACTTATGAAATCTATTCCCTGAAATTCAAAACCAACCTTGCCGTATTAAGTGCCTGCAACAGTGGAAGTGGCAAACTAAGCAAAGGAGAAGGCATCATAAGCCTGGCACGTAGTTTTATGTTTGCCGGCACGCCCAGGCTTGTTATGTCGTTGTGGGAGGTTCAGGACAAGACAGGAGCAACCATCATGTCACTGTTTTATAAAAATCTTGTGCGGGGGATGCCTGTTGATGTGGCTTTGCAGAAAGCAAAGATCGCCTATCTGAAAGATGCCGATCCTTTACGCTCCCACCCCTATTTCTGGGCCGGATACCAGGTTATGGGAAACGCCTCGCCGGTATATTACTCTTTTTATCTGCTGATAGTCATCCTGACCGTTATAATTGCCGGGGTAATATTGCTAATCATTCGCAGGAAAAGAAATCATTCTTCCCGATCCGGGTAAGGGTAATCCGGATCTTTTCTTATTCTTTCAATCAGTTTTGACATACAATAATTCTTTTTGTTGCGCGTTGATTTCGGGTCGGAATGTCCGAGTATTTTGCTTATCTCCTCTACGGAAAGCCCGCGGTTTACCAGTCTCAAAATCTCCCGGCATTCTGTTCCTATCGAAGAAACATGTCTGACATACAGTGCCCGTTTTATTTCACTGAGATCGACAGGCGGTTCCGGATCAACATACATATTTGCCGGGAGGTATTTCTCTTTTTCCTCCGTTTCCTCAAAGTTCCGGTTCCGGATTGATTTTCTGAATTTACTAACCCACATTTTCATGCAGGCGCCAAAAATATAAGCCGAAACACTCACTTCCGGCTTAAACTTATTCCTGCGGATCTTATCAAACACGATCATCATGGCGTCCTGAAAAAGATCTTTGGCATCCTGTGCTGATCCGCCTTTCCGGCTTACATATTCTTCCAGACCGGGTAAAACCTGTTCATATAACCAAAGAACAATCCGGTTATCTCTATTCCGGATCCCCCGGATAATTTCTGTTTTCGAATACGATTTCACCCGCTATAAACTTGACTGAAAAACGATCGAAATTAACAGTTTTTCATTTACTAAAAAATGAAATCCCGGATTAGTCACAAAATATGGCACCCTATCTCCCGCTAAATCAAAATATAAACCTATTTTTGTACCACAATCATATAAAGTTAAACAGAATATGGATGTTTCTTTTCTCAAAGAGTTCTTAATCAGGATCGGGCTTAATGATACGATGGCATCCTGGGTAGCCGGAATGACCTGGCTTATTGTTCTATTGCTTTTCAGTTACCTGATTTATTGGATTACCAAAAAAATTATTCTGGACACAGTGATTCGCTTTATCAAACGGTCGCGTACCAAGAGGGACGACATCCTGTTAAAACATAAAATATTCGAGAAACTGGCACATATTGTTCCCATGCTGTTTCTTTATCTGGTCATTCCTGTATTTTATAGTGATCATCCTGTCCTGTTAAAGGTCCTGGATAAATTTCTGGGGTTATATCTTGTCACGGTTTCGGTTCTTCTGACCAATGCGATCCTGAATGCTCTCCACAGCATTTATCTGACATTGCCCATATCCAGGAACAGGCCTATCAAAGGATATGTTCAGGTCACCCAGGTGTTGGTATATTTCACCGGCCTGATGTTTATCATTTCCATCCTGTTCAACACTTCTGTCATGAAGCTGCTTACCGGACTGGGTGCCATGGCTGCTGTACTGATGTTGATATTCAAGGATACCATTCTGGGTTTTGTGGCAAGTCTTCAGATCGCAGGCAATGACATGCTGAAACCCGGCGACTGGATCGAGATGCCCAGCCGTGGAGCAGACGGAACGGTCCTCGAGATTTCCCTTTACACCGTCAAAGTGCAGAACTGGGACAAAACCATTGTCACCATTCCAACCTATTCGCTGGTCACCGAATCCTTCAAGAACTGGCGGGGAATGGAAGAATCGGGGGGAAGACGCATCAAAAAATCGGTGTATATTGATATTAAAAGCATCCGTTTCTGTACACCTGAAATGATCGAAAAATACCGGAAGATCCATGTATTGAGAGACTATATTGAGCAAAAGGAAAAAGAAATTGCCGAATACAACAAGAAATACAATATTGACAACAGCGTGCTTGTCAACGGCCGGAGGATGACCAATATCGGAACCTTTCGTAAATATGTTCAGGAATATCTGAGGCGTCACCCAATGATCCACACCGATATGACCTTTATGGTAAGGCAATTACAATCAACTGAAAAGGGTCTCCCGGTAGAGATATATGTTTTCAGCAAAGACCAGCAATGGGTAAACTACGAAACTATCCAGGCAGATATTTTTGATCATATTTTTGCCGTTATTCCCGAATTTGATCTGCGGGTTTTTCAGGAACCTTCCGGATATGACATCCTGCAACTGGCCGAAAAAAAACGGTAGATACGCGATAAATTGCGTATCTACCGTTTTCCCGTTTTCAATACAGCCATGGCGATGCCATGGGCTTCTGCCTTTTTTCCTTCATCATTGAAATGAACGCCGCCGGCATTATAATATTCAGGGTGTTCAGCCCCAAGGGAATAGGAATCTACGATAGGAATTCCATGTTTCTCCATGTAATCCCGGGCCAGCTTGTTCCTGATGATCACATGCGCATTAAAAGGTGCAAACTTATCCAATTCTCCTTTTTCACGCACCGGGGTGGTATTCACCCAAATCACCCTGGCATGCGGAGCATATTTCTTAAATATATCAAAGACTGCCGGTATATGGGCTGCGTACACCGAATCCGGATATTCTTTTCCGTGCAAACCGTTGTTGAAAACAATCACATCACAGGGATATTGCTGTAAAAAGAGCTTGATCTCTTCTTCCAGGTAAGGATTCCCAAGACATTTGGAGCCGGCGTATCTGCCCAAAACAAACTTACCCAGGAGTTCCTTTTTGACATAGCTATAATACTGTGCCACATGTGAATCTCCTATGAGCAGCAGTCTGGGAAGGCTATCCGTTCCGGTATCTTCCACCCAGGTCTGCGTCCATTCGATCCTTTCAAGAATGACAAGACCAGTATCTCCGTATTTGTTGGACCCGGCAACTTGTCCGGGATTTTCACCATTACAACCACAGAGAACAGAGGTTATCAGTATAAATAGCGGTAATATCTTTTTCATTTTTTTACGATTTTATATTATTCTGAATTACGTTGTCTAACCACTTCATACATCAATATACCAGCAGCTACCGACACATTTAATGACTCCACCTTACCATGCATGGGGATAGACACCAGGTGATCGGACAATTTTAATATCTGCGCATCGATCCCGTTATCTTCCGATCCCATCACCAGAGCAAGGGGAATTGTCATGTCAGGCTGATGAAAGTCTTCCGTTCCTTTTTCCGTAGCTGAAATGATCTTCAGACCAGAATCTTTAAAAAAGCGGATCGTACCGGCCAGGTTTTCCACCCGGCATACGGGCAGGTGCATCAATGCTCCGGCGGATGTTTTTACAGCATCTTCATTTATAAGCGCACCACTTTTCCCCGGAATAACCAAAGCATGACACCCGGCAGCTTCTGCTGTACGTGCAATAGCGCCCATATTCCGCACATCAGTGATCCGATCCAGCACCATAATAAAAGGCATCTCTCCTTTTTCAAACAGTCCGGGCAGGATAGCTTCAGGTGATTGATATTCTATCACGGACAGCAGGGCAATAACGCCCTGATGATTGCCTGATGACAACCGGTTCAGTTTTTCTGCCGGCACAAACTGAAAAGGGATTCGCTGTTGCCGTATAAGGGTGAAAAGCTCTCTGAATTGTTGTCCCTGCAATCCTTTTTTCAGAAAGATTTTTTCAATTTGTTTTCCCGATTCCAGGGCTTCTGCCACCGGCCTGATACCATATATTTTTTTCACCTGATCCTGCTCTTTTGTTTATTTGCCACCACAAATACATTTCCCTGTCTCCATGTACGTATGGCCTCGACCCAGCGCGTTTCAACATTTTCCCCACGCATCAACCGGTAAACATTCAATGAAAACGGATTATCCAGTCTCCGGAATGTAAATGATATCTTATTATCACCATTTATATTTCCATAGGTCCATACTTCCTGTTTGACACTTTTGGTCAGGTCATCCGGCGGTCCATAGATAATATAGATCATTCCTCTGTCTGTACGCCAGCCCTCCTTATAAGAGGTAAAAAAAACATTGGCATAATACACCCTGTTATAATAGATCCTTATCAGCTCACGTGCTTTTTCCACATTATCGGTAGTACCAAGCCAAAACTGATCTACAGCCAGTTTACGATCGGGTTTGTGCATCAGGCTGATCATCTCCGATTCATTCAGCAGGTAGGCCAAAGGCTCGGCCAATTGTTCCGGGGTGAGAATTTTCGGGTAATAATCCCCAAAATTAAACAGGCTAACCCCGTCTTTTACTGTTGAATCAATGCTGAACTGATAAATTCCTTTTTTATATAACCGGATCGGTTTCTTTTCCCAGCGGCCGATTTTCCATGTACTGTCAGGCACATTGCCAGGCACAGGCACGGAAATAGCCATGTCGGGAGGTGGCGGTATCAGGGTGTCGGGTTTGAAATATCGTACAAAATACCTATGAGGTTGCTGATCCCGGTACATAATTTTCATAGCCCTTGTCGAATCTACCACATAGGAAAAAACCTGATGATGGGTTTTCACATCTATAACCATATAGTTCTGCATGGAATAACGTGTCAGCTTATCCACATAAATAAAATTCTGCACAGCTGTCTTTCGCACCTGGTCAATGGCAATCACCTCCAGAATATATTTTTCCCCCAGCTTACAGTGTATCAGGATATTTTTCTCGACAGAACGACTTTTAATATCATGAAGATTTATGCTATAATGCACTTTCCCCGAATCGGCCAGGAGTGTTTTTCTCCGCATGATCCTGAACAACCGGTAATCGACATCCAGATAGGAAAGATAATCGCCTTCCTTATTTGCCTGATTGAACAGCAATTGATTCGGAACGATGCTCACCCGCAGCAGGGAAAGTGAATCCGTTGAATGATACACCTGGTATTCCGGTCGCAAAGGACTCCTTCCGGGAATATACAGATAGGAAAGATTTCTGTTTCTGTTCTGAAGACTCCCCGGTTGCTCAACAATACACCGGCTCAGTATCAATAAAAAAAAACCTGCTCCGGCAACCAAATAAACAATCCTTTTCAATACGCTATAATTTGGAATAAAAATAATAATCTTTTCTTACACACCTGCCCTTTCCTTCAACATCCGGACATAATGATCAAAAACCCTGCCGTTTTTCTCTCCTCCGGCATTATAATACCCTGGACAATGCCACCTCTTTCCCATCCTTTAACCGCAGGATTGAATAATATATCTCTTTCCCGGATATCTCATTATTTCGATAAATGCCGATCTCATCCCCCAACAGTACTTCATGATCATACTGTATTTCAAAAGTAACCGGGTAACTCTCCGGCACATGTTCTGCATAATAGGCATCAAGCACCCAACTGATAAACTCCACGTTATTTACATGGTTATTCATATCCAATCGCGAATACCTGACTCCTGTTTCAAATATTTTCTCGCCTGTTCCGGTTTTGGGCAATGTTCGTATTTTTTCCGCAAAAACATCATCTTTCCTGAACTGGTATTTTTCAAACATGGCCGGATCCATCCTGACAGGCCTTCGCAATTTCATATCGATAAGCAACCACGAACTGGTCGCTTTGGCAATCCGGGTGCCATTACCATCAAAAACAAGAAAATCACGATAGGCAAAAAGACGATCGGGAGTCTTGGGCCAGGTTTCGATCATTACCGTATCTTTCCACCAGGCCCTGCCGCATGTTTCAATTTTCAATTGCCGCAACACCCAGGCCTTGTTTTCGGCAAGAAAATAATCATAACCCAGGCCCAGCTTATCAGCATGAAAAGAGGCAATATCCTGCATAAAATTTGCCAGGCCGGAGAGCGACAACTGCCTTGTCACATCGGTATCATAGGAATGAACCTCGTAATGCCTGCGAAAAACTTCTTCTTTGCTCATAATGTCAGG
>WFSC01000459.1 GCA_015486185.1 Bacteroidales bacterium
GTTATGAAGGGTAAAAGAATTGCCATTACATGTGATCATGCAGGATATAAATTAAAAGAAGAATTATTAAATTATTTCAGAAAAAAAGAAGATCTGTTTATTGATGATCTCGGAACTTATTCAGATGAAAGTGTGGATTATCCTGATTTTGCACATAAAATTGCAACCGCAATGGAAGAAGGAAAGTATGATATGGGATTTACTATATGTGGAAGCGGAAACGGGATCAATATGACAGCCAATAAACATCAGGGGATACGGTCGGCCTTATGTTGGAATGAGGAGATCTCGCGTCTTGCCAGAGCTCATAATGATGCAAATATTTGTGCTATGCCAGGCAGGTTTATATCCCTGGAAGAAGCTGTATTAATTGTAAAAACATTTCTTCAGACATCGTTTGATGGTGGCAGGCATTTAAGAAGGGTCAAAAAGATACCTTTGGTCTGATATATAAGCATTCCCGTTTTGAGAAATGATAATTTTTTAGTATTTTTTACGGCTTTACAGGAATATATTACCTGATTTGGGTGATATAGCTATGTTGATTTTATCCTATTTAGATGTGAAATAATACTGTAATATTGTTAGATATGGCAGAAAACAGAATGAGAGCAAAGGAAGTTATCAGTTTTCTGAGAAATGAAAAAATTAATACATGGTTTGATCTGGGTTTATTTTTAGACAGGATAAAAGAAAACAATCCTGTTCCGGTTTCTTTTTATAATGGTGATATAGAAGCTTATTTTAGTTATTTACAGGACCGTGGAATAGCATTTATAACTTATTCGTATTCAGTTGATGGAGTTACCAATGAAATACTTAAGTATATCACAAGCCTTAAATATTGGTTAAATAATCTGCAGATCCACTTAATAGGAGGTGAGTTTAAACCTGATTCCTATAAGCTGATAAAGAAGGAATGGAAAAAATATACTATCGAAGAAGCAAAGGCATTTGATAAATGGAAATATTATAAAGATCTGTTTTATCAAAAACTGGAAAGAGGAAGTAAAAAATATAATCAACTGATTCTGGATATCTGGGAAGAGACACTGGTCATTGCTGAGAAACTGGCAAAATATATTGAACGTAACCGTATATCGGTATTATATTTAGTAAATGTCTGTTCCAATCCCGGAAACGTTTCCCTATCCCTGGCAACAGTTTTGGTTACTGAATTGATGGGGATTCCTGTCATTAACAATAATCATGATTTTTACTGGGAAGGAGGAAGTCGTCCGGTAGATATCGAATTAAAGAAGGCTAAACCGGGACCCAGGGATTTTTTCTTTACCAACTCGCATTTGGGGGAAGTTTTTACTTTAATAGAAATATTATATCCATGGGAATCCAGAACATGGATAACAGTAAATATTAACAATTTACAAACGGAACATGTCATAAAATACAATGGCCATAATCCGGTTAATGTTATGGAAATCGGTACATCGGTCAATGTAGCTCCTTATCTGAATGTTTCGAAAAGGGATAAGATCAATACGTTTTATCAGTTTGAAAAAGTATTAAGTCGTTATGAAGATTCCTTAATTGCTTACTCGGTAAATGATGTAATAAACAGGGGTTTGATAAAAGATGGAAATGCAAAGCCGTTATTGATCGGTTACAATAAAACACGTATTGTGAAAGATTTTCTGGCTGAGAATATTATCTTTTTGCAACCTACGCGCATCATTGCGAGAAAAAGGATAGAAACAGGGTTCAGATTGATCCACGAACTGTTCAGAAAAAAGGAATTTGCCCTGAAGTTTACTGAAACAAGTAACCTTAAAATAACGCTTATCGTTACCGGGCCCATTGCGGACGGGCATTATGATTACCTTAAAAAATTGCTTCTCAGGTTTCAACTATTGCTTGATTCACTGAAGGGGGAATACAGATGCAGGGTTTATCTGGCTTTTCTGTTCAGTGAGCTGGATAAAGAGGAATTCAAGAAAAAATTCAGAAACCCGGTTGGAATCCCCGAGCTATATAATATTTCATCATTAATATTATTGCCAAGTGAAACAGAGGGAAGGGGATTACCGATCATTGAAGCGGCAGCAAGCGGAAAACCTATATTTTGCAGGCGATACTATCCTGAGCATGTTTATTCGGAAGTAATAGGAGAGAACCTGCCAGAGTCCGAAAGGCTCAGGGTAATTGAATATAACGGAAAAAAAATCACGAAGAAAGAAATAGATAAGATAATAAAACGGGTGTTTTTTCCCCATATGTTTATTGAAGAAATTGAGCATAACAGGGCAGTAGTAATGAAACGGTATAGCCAGGACGCCCTGAATCATACAATTTATGACATATTAAAAATATTGTATTATCAACAAAAAGATAATAGCCCTTCGATGGAGCAGGTGAAGAAGGCTTTTGAAGAATATATACATACTTTTGATTATCAGGATAAAAATTTTAAGAAGATTCTTGATACGGAAAACCGGGAATACCTGCCCGGTTTTAACAGACTGGCTTTTATGATCTATTTAAAATCACTGATAGATCCCAGCGCTTTCAGGGTGGAAGAACAAAATATACGGGGTTGGGTTTTTGATTTTGCCAGAGAGATATGTAATAAAAATCCAATATCCCTTTCCATAGAAAAGAAACTATTATTTTTCAATACGGTTGATAATATATTCAGATACCGGGAGGGTGAACTAAAAATAAGGCATGATCATTCCATGGCTTACCGTCACAGAAATAAGAATTATTATCCGTATAGAGATTATACCTATCAGGAAATTACCGGATTGGTAAATTATTTATACAGGAAACTGTTAAAAAGGAAATATAGTGAAACACTTAATACCAATACACAATTCTTTACTGACTGGAATCTGGCTATTGCCCAATTGACTGGAAGTGATTATCTGAGCATTGACAACCGGGATATTTTAATGCGGAAAATGAAGGAAAATATACCTATCATTATTTTTCCCGGTTCACAGATACTTTACGCACTTGAGTTTTTTGCCCTTCAATCTATACGTGCACGTCTTGGATTAAAACTGGTAGATGAACTTACGGAAAGAAAACTAAAGAATTATGTGGATAAAATTGCTCCGGTTTATCTTTTTCTTCAGAACAATCCGGTCAGTAATTGGGTTTCGACGGATACGATCGTAAAATTCATAAAAAGTGCCAGAGATAAAGAACTGTTGCTGCTATACCGGTATGGTTTATTAAAATTTGTTAACACAAATCAGTGGACGGTAGGGATCCATCTGGCTCAGCTTGGAAAAAATGCATTGAATATTTTTAGAAAGGTCAGTGAAGCCGGCGGGCTTATTATTACAGACAGGATGCATGCTTCGGTAATGACCGACTTTGTAGGCATTGACAGGATACATATTGGTAAAGCAGATAATCCGTTGGTTGCGAATATGCTGGGGATCCCGGAAGGAAGTGGTTATATACAATATGTGCCGGCCGGCGTGCGTGCAACGCTTGCCTATCCGACACCTATACAAACAGCCGCTGATTTTGACCGGATCATGTATAGCAGTAAAGTGAAAAAATTGATAAAGGAAAAGGGGTGGGATAATTTTATTTCTGTCGTAAAGGAAGATGCCGGAAAAAACGGATCTCCCCTGAGACATGTAATCAGTTTGATGAACCATTCTTTACACATGCCTGAAAAAGTGAATTATCATTTTATTAGCGGTGTTTATCAGGACGGTTATCCGTGGTCAGGAGTCATAGCATCTACAGAAAGACCGGAACACGGGAAAAAATGGCAGTTTGAAACGGTTTACAATACAGGTAAACCATTGAAAGTGACAACATTTGTTGATAATTTTGAGAAGAAAACAAAAAAAAATGTGTTGATCGCCTGGAATGGCGGATATATATTAAATCCCGAATTGGTCGGAAAGCTTGGGCTTCCTGAGTCATATATCGGATCACCCCTGGGTTTTCTGGTTTCACACGGCAGGGTTATTTGTCCTCCTTTATTTAACAAACCGGCATTGTTAATAACCAGGGAAGGGAAGTTGGATATACAAAGGGTTAATTTAAATAAGGGTTTTCTGCTGAAAACGGAAAAATCGGAGATTTTGTTTACGCCCGAAAATCATAATACATGTACTGGAACCACATCTCCCTGTTA
>WFSC01000460.1 GCA_015486185.1 Bacteroidales bacterium
AAATGGTCAGGGAGATAAATAGGATGAAAGTAAATGTTAGCTTATTCATGTGTTGAGGTGTCATGATATATTCATAATTATAATTTAACTTATTCTATATATTTTGAAGATCTGCAGACAAAGCCAACTCATTTTGCATGGATGTAAAAAAGGTCGTTACATATTTGTTCCCGGGGTTTTTCAGGATCTCAGGAATTGCCTTTTCAGGCTTAGTACGGGGAACGCGGATGAATTTATCAAAGGCGTCGATCACGGCGAGGGCTTCCGGCATCATATTATGCAGGTCTTCAAAAAAATGTCGGGTCATAAAATATTTTTCTCTGTGCTGCCGCAGGGTTTCAGGCACCGCCGACAGTTTTTCCGCCAGGGTCCGGTACCGCTGATTCAGGTTGGGGATCACCTTTTCCGCCAGTTGCCCGACGGGGATCCCGCGCAACCTGTAGATCTCATAATATCTGAAAACACCGGTATTTCCAAATGCATCCATATCGTCGGCCAGGGAAAGGAGGGAGAGGATAATCCCTTCGTCCGTTTCCTGTGATGGGTGGGTGATATAGGTTTTGTCGTCATGTTTTTCTATGGCTTCCAGAATTTCAGGGGCCAGGGCAGGGGAAGCTGGTATTTCTCCGAAAAAAACTTCGGCCAGCCGGCGGCTCTCATGACCGTGGGTGATGTCAGGGGTCTTTGACATCCCCGTATCATGCAGCATGACAGCCAGCAGGATTCCTTCGATCTGATCTGCGGTGAGAGGGTGAATGTTGCGGTGAAAACCCGGGATAAGCCCGCGGGCAAAATGCCATGTCCTCAGATGATGTGTTTCATCATGCGAAGGCAAAAAAACGCCGGAGAAACATTGCCGGCAAAAACCATACACCTGCCTGAGCCACTTGTGCTCAAGCTCTTCCATGGTTTCCCGGATATTCATAATGGTGGATGCAAAAAAGAAGGCTTTTTGCAAATATAGGGCGGATTACCTACCGGCGATTTCTCTGGCCAGTTCCAAAATGGTGGTGTCATCCAAAGTTACAAGCCCGCCATCCGGACCCGGTTCCGTGTGTATTCCTATACTTTCTCCGTCATTGTAATTGGTGCCTCCGAAATAATTCCGGACGGTCTCAACATTCAGGTCCAGTCTTTCTGCAATAATGCCCATGGCCCCATCCGGCAGACTGTCCTTGATCCTGCGTAACTCATTGAATGTTATTATTGTTGACATAGTAAAAATAAATTTATATTATGTTTGAGGTTCAACCCTTAAAGATAAGAAAGATATTTTTTTCAGGCAAATTTCCGGTTGTATTTCCGGATGATATAGACGTCATAATCCCCCAGATATTTAAAACCGTATTCTGTGTACAGGTTAATGGCCCGGGTATTGTCGCGGTGTACTTCCAGTTTGATCTGACTTCCGTTTTCACTGGCAAAGCTGAGTGTGGTTTTTAACAGAGGATGACTTAGTTTTCTGCCCTGGTAATCCGGATGGATGGCAAAATGGTGGAGATGTAACCGCCGGCCGTCAAAAGTGACCCAGGAAGTGCCGATGACCCTGTGTGCCCGGACGTCTTCCAGTATAAACATTTTCCCGCCCATTGCCAGGGTCTTTTCTACAACGTTTTTGGTATCCCCGCGTTCTTCACCTCCCAGACCGGTAAGTTGCCAGATGTCCTCCACTTCCGGCCAGTCTCCGGGCAGGTAGGTGCGACAAATGATATCTTTTTCCATTGCCCTGACAATTATTTTGTTGTATTTTCATCCGGTAAAACATAGATCTGCCCTGCCAGGTGCCTGGTTACCCTGACCGGTGTGCCTTTATCAATAAATCCTATTTCCGAAACAGCATCGTAGATCTCTCCGTCAATTTCCACCTTTCCGGCAGGTCGCAGTATGGTGCTGGCAAGGCCTTTTTTGCCGGTGAGTTTTTCCTGTTTTTTCTGTTCCACACTGACAAAACCTTCTTTGTTGTCCAGGGTCGTATTGAGCGATAGTCTCAGCCATGACCACTCGGTTGCCTTTTTGGTCAGGAACAGGGATATGATGATAGCAACCAGGGAAGATACCAATACGATGAAAAGCGATTTGACCAACATTTTGAAAGCCAGTGCTGTATTTACCTTAAATACAATATTATCCACCAGGCTGAGAGTAAGTCCGGTGATAACCAGGATAATGCCGGATATGCCGGCTATGCCGAAACCCGGAATGGCAAAGATCTCCACCGCTATGAGGATCAAACCTGCTATAAAAAGGACGATTTCCCAATGTTGTGCCAGCCCCTCCAGATAAAGCGGGGCAAAGTAAAGAATGGCTGCCAGTAAGGCTGCCGCCAGAGGGAATCCTACCCCCGGTGTACGTAACTCAAAATAGATCCCCCCCACAATGATCATGATCAACAAACCAGATATGGCCGGACTGGCCAGAAAGCCGATGATCTTCTCAACAGGGGTCAGGACAAATTCATGGATCTCGTAGTTTTTAATCCCTGCCTTTTTCAGTACCTCTTCGATGTTATCTGCCTGGCCTTCGGCATATCCCAACCGGATCGCTTCGTCGGTAGTGAGGGTTAATACCTTGCCCGAATCACTGATCCCCGGGACTATCACCCGCGGATCAACCATGGCTTCGGCAATACGTGGATCCCTTCGCCAGCGTATCAGTGTGTCGCCGTTGCGGATGATCGTGTCTTTGCCGTGGGATTCTGCTGTAGCCCGCATCATCCCGCGCATATAGGACTGGTATTTGTCGGGTACCTGTTTACCGGTCTGGTTGACGACGGTGGCGGCGCCAATCGTACTGCCCGAATGCATATAAATGCTGTCGCATGCAATGGAGATCAGAGCCCCGGCCGAAGCCGCATTGTTGTCAATGTAAACCATGGTGGGAACAGGACATTTCAATAAAGCCGTGCGGATACTGTCGGCATCATTCAATAAACCACCATAAGTATTCATATGGATCAGGATATAGTCGGCATGGATTTTCCCGGCCTCCTCCAGACTCTTTTTGGTGATCCGCCAGACCGGTTTGGCAATTTCTTTCTGGATGGGGAAAACATAAATAATGGTTTTTGCTTTTATTGAGCCGGCCTGTTGCAGGGAGTCAACCTGTTGGTTTACTCCGTATAAAACGGTTCCGGAAAAGAATATCCATATTGCCGGCAACAATAAAATATTTTTCATCAGCGGGTTTATTTTTTACAGTGGGCTTTACAAAGATATAACAGTTTTAGGATTATCACTAAAAACCATTTCCATCATTCCAATTCTTCAGCCAATCAACTCCTTAACTCCTCAACTTATCAACTCCACAATAAATCAACCTATCAACTTTTCACCCAATATTCCATTATTCAAACATTCCCTCATTCCCTCATTCCCTCATTCACTCATTTTATCATTTCCTCATTCTGCCCCCCAACATTCCATCATTCCAATCTTCCAACATTTTATCATTCACTCATTTCCTCATTCAC
>WFSC01000461.1 GCA_015486185.1 Bacteroidales bacterium
ATATCCATTAAATAATATCTACACAAACGGGTAAAAACACAAATGAACGATAAATACCAAAACAAATACCGCATTGCATCTACCCGTCTTAAAAATTGGGATTATGGGTGGGACGGCGCCTATTTTGTTACCATTTGCACCCGCGACCGGATACATTATTTTGGAAAAATAACGAATGGAAAAATGGAATTGTCAGGAATCGGTCGATTGGCAGAAAAATATTGGTTGAAAATACCAGACCATTTCCCATTCGTTAAATTGGATGCGTTTGTTATTATGCCCAACCATGTTCACGGTATAATAATTATTGATAAACCAAACGATGGTGAAAATACGGTATTGGTAGAGACGCCCAAATTGGGCGTCTCTACCAGTACGTATGCCAATAATGATACGAATATCAAAAAATGGAAACCCGGTAATTTGGGGGTTATTATCAATCAATACAAACGTATTTGTACCATACATGCCCGGAAAATAAATCTGGTTTTTTCCTGGCAACCCCGTTTTTACGATCACATCATCCGTAACAACAGATCATTTCATAAAATTGCAACATATATCCGCAACAATCCCATGAAATGGCAGGATGATACATTTTATACATGAATTTATCAAATTCATTATAACAATTAGTGCCACCGGAAACGGTTAAAAATTATTATATTCAACCTATTATACAACCTATTAAAATAGGTAGATAAAATTTTATGTTATATCACACAGAAAGGTTAAATACAAGTATTCACGCAGCCTGCTGAGACTGGCTGCCGATGGAGGATGTTGCAGGGATCTATTACGGCCAGGCAGGATCTCTTTGTGGACTCTACCGTATTTACCCTCCCCTCAAACCTTCGCTATGCGGGATTTGATCAAAAAGTCATAGTTTGACATGTAAATCCTGATACGCGGGATCCGGAAAGGCTGGTATTCGCCCGTGCTTTACACTACCATTTTGAACACAGGGTGCTACGGGGTAGAAAAACAATTATCTTTGAATAAAAAATTTCCTAAAACGAACTATCCCCGGGGAATTCTTTGATTAAAAGTATAAGAAACTAATTTTTCTAAAACGGGTTCATCACAAGAACTGCAAACAACACGAAAAGGGAATAATTCCATCCTTTCGGTTGTCAAAAATAAAGAAAACCCAATAAAACCTACAAACCGGTGACATTCAGGCATAGCACCATAGTGTTGTTTTTTCTTTTTTCATCGGTGTTCCCCTCATGGGGACAATACCGTGTGAGTGGGAAGGTACTGGATAAAGCTTCACAAAAACCCCTTCCCGACGCGCATATCATCCTGCAGCGAACGACCGACACCCTGCAATACGCTACCATCAGCGACGGGGGAGGGAATTTTGTTTTTCAGCGTATCCGGCAGGGCGAATATAGTCTGCAGGTGCTTTTTGTCGGATACAAGACCTGGAAACAAAGCCTCACCGTCAACCGCGACCTGCAGGTAAAAGACATTTATATGGAGATCGATTCCCTGCAGATCGGCGAGGTGACGGTCAAAGGACAGCTGCCCATGGCCGAACAGATCGGCGACACCACCCAGTACAATGCCGCGGCTTATAAAACCACACTGGATGCTTCGGCTGATAACCTGGTGGAGAAGATGCCGGGGATCGTTATCGAAGACGGGAAAGTGCAGGCCCACGGCGAAGATGTGAAAGAGGTGATGGTGGACGGACGTCCTTTTTTCGACCGCGATCCCATGGCTGCCCTGCGCAACCTGCCGGCCGAGGTGATCGATAAGATACAGATCTTCGATAAACAGAGTCAACAGGCTGAGTTCACCGGTTTCGAGGACGGCAACACCCGCAAGGTTATGAACATCATCACACGACCGGACATGCGTAACGGCACATTCGGAAAACTCTACGCCGGCTATGGCACCAACAACCGGTACAAAGCCGGAGGGAATGTCAACCTTTTCCATGAAGCACGACGTATCTCCATCGTGGGACAGTCCAACAATATCAACCGTCAGAACTTTTCATCGGAGGATCTGCTGGGGGTAATGTCCTCTTCCCGTCTGAAGAATGCCGGCAGACGGCGTACCGGCGGAAAGTCGGCGGGCAGTTTCCGGGGTGGAGTCGGCGGGAGCAATATCGGAGATTTCCTTGTAAGCCCCCAGAGCGGCATCACACAGACCCATGCCCTGGGACTTAACTATTCGGACGAATGGGGTAAAAAGATCAA
>WFSC01000462.1 GCA_015486185.1 Bacteroidales bacterium
AGGTTATCCGGAAGACTGGCTGCGTGATGTGCTGAAGATCCGTGGAGATCATTTCAAACTTCCGGTTTGGGAAAGAAACGATGAACGTTGAACCACAAACTACAAACCACGAACCACGAACTAAAAACCATGAACTGTAAACCATGAACTGTAAACCCATCGGCATCATTCATACCCCCTACAAAAAATACGCTCCCTATCAGCCGGTAGAATCTGAAAAGGAAGATTTTTATGTGGATGTGGATCCGGTTTACTACGAAGGACTGGCTGAATTATCCCGTTTCCGGTATATTTATCTGCTCTTTTTCATGGATCAGGTAAAAAAACCGCTTTCCATGCAAGTGGAGCCCCCCTGGGCGGACGGAAAAATTGTCGGCCTTTTTGCCAGCCGGTCACCGGTACGGCCCAACCCGGTAGGACTTAGTATTGTGCAATTATTAAAGGTCGAAGGAAACCGCCTGTACACTACCGGCCTGGACGCACTGGACGGCACCCCGTTGCTGGATATCAAGCCCTATATAAAAGAATTGGACTCAAAACCCGATGCCAATTACGGATGGCTGGATGATATGGATGACAAGGAACATCTGTTACTGCATATTCGTGGAATACCACACGATGATTAACGTTGATCGTTGATCGTTGAATATTGATCTATGATCTTACGTTAATCAAAGTATAAAAGGGATGATGGCTTTTCTTTCCTTCGGATAAGAGGGAAAGGTACGGTGGTACCACGCGTGGTGATTCAGGGCACGGGGTATCAGGTTGGCAAGGGTCCACATAAAAAAAGCCAGAGCCGCCAGGTTCCATGCCATCAGGGCAAAGCCCCCCCATTCCATTATCTCACCCAGATAATTGGGACAACTTACATAGCGGAATACACCACCATACGGAACGGCATACTCATTTACGTTATTCTGCCTCAGACGAATCAGTTTTCCGTCAGCCCACCAGTTCATGGTCATACCGACCAGATAGGCAAGTACTCCGAAGATAAACCGGATATCTTTCCACCAATATCCGGGATAAACCGGGTGGATATATCCCAGATAATAACCATTGGCCGAAGCATTGATCAGATTAAAAAATATAGCCATAAACATCACAGACAATGGCATCTTCTTACTGATGGTTCGTGTACGGAAAGGATATATCAGAGACCGGTTGGTATAATGGAATACCCAAACGGCGAAGAAAAACCACGTAACCGGGTCATGTACCTTGTTCCCTCCCAGGAAAAAGCCGGCAAAGATCAACAGGGACGGAATTTCCATGAGTACCCATCCGGCCCGGTTTGAAATGAAGGCACCCCACCCGGTACGCGTGTAACGCCCGTAAGGCACCTCGATCTTCAATACGACCAGGACAATAAAGATCACCGCAGCCAGACCGATCCATATATACAAAAAAATGTTAAACCAAAAAGGATAAAAAGAGTGCATAAATCATTAATGTTATTTATATCATCTTCATTTGTCTGAACCAATCCAGCGTATCGGCTACCGTATTTTCAAAAGCTCGCGGATGATAATCCAGATCACGGGTTGCTTTTTCATGTTTTATCAGACGGTTACTATGCTTGAGAAAGGTAATGGAACCTTGGGTATAGAGCGGTTCCTGGCCTGTCATGGCAGACCAGACACCCAGAAAAGGCGCTCCAACACGGGCCAGCCAGGCAGGTAGTACATACAATTGCTTTTTGACAGACAGATTTTTTCTGATCTCCTCATAAAGATCGGATAAAGAATGCCAGTGACCTGAGATAAGATAAGCCTCTCCCGTGTTACCCATCGAAAGGGCCCTAAACGCTGCTTCAGCAACATCTCTTACATCTACCCAGTCATATCCTCCGGGTATCAGGGCCGGCAATTTTCCCTTTGCCAATCTTATGACAGCCTGTCCAAGCAAAGAAGGTTTGTAGTCATTCGGTCCAATCACGGCTGTGGGATTCAGTACCAATGCATTTAATCCCTCTCCGGATGCTTCAAGCACCATTTGTTGACTTAGCGCTTTCGACCGGTTGTAAAGGTAACGATCATGAACGGCCAGCG
>WFSC01000463.1 GCA_015486185.1 Bacteroidales bacterium
ATTTAATTGTTTTCAACTAAACTTAGTGTCAACCTATACCATGAAAGGACAGTTCATAGTTGTACTGGAGAAACTTCCCGGCTCTTTGACTCTTTCCACTCTTTCCACTCTTTCCACTCTTCCCACTCTTCCCACTTTTCCTACTTTTTGACTTTATGACCTTTTGACCTTTTGACTTATATTATGCATCTTTGTTACTCTTTTTTTAGGTTGTATTAAACGAGCAGGCATATGTCCGTAGAGTTTACCATTGGATTGATCCTTATCTCGGGATTTATTTTTGCCGAGATATTCAAGCATTTGGGTTTTCCGAAGGTGACCGGTTATATCCTGGCCGGGATCTTTTTAAATCCCCAGTTATTTCATATTCTTCCTCCCGATTTTTCTAAAAATACGGATGTGGTGGTTAATATTGCATTGGCCTTTATTACTTTTTCTGTTGGAGGTACACTACAAAGGGACAATATAAAAAAGTCAGGTAAAAGTATATTATATATTACCGCTTTCGAGGCCGAGACGGCTTTTTTGCTGGTTGCTGTAAGTTTCTTCATTGTAAATTATTTTTTTGTTCATCTTCCAATGTTTGATACAGTTGCTTCCTGTGTGGCTTTTGGTTTGCTCATTGCTATTTTTGCTTCTCCCACAGATCCTTCTGCCACACTTGCCGTGATTGAAGAATATAAGGCAAAAGGTCCGGTATCCCGAATGGTTATGGGAGTGGCAGCCTTTGATGACACTGTCGGGATTCTGAACTTCAGCATTTTTACGGCTGTCGCAATTTCTGTCATGGGAAATAGTGGATCGGGCTGGGAGCATGCTGTACTGACACCGCTCTATTCGATCTTCGGAGCGATAGGCCTGGGCATTCTGATAGGTTTATTGATGAATCTGACAAATAAGATCCTTACCAAAGAAACAGAAGGGACCTTATTTGTTGTTATTTCCACTTTTGTTGTTTTCTCCTTCGGGATAGCCAAACTGGTGCATGTGGACATGTTGCTTACCTCCATGACCTTCGGAGCTTTTGTCGTGAACTTTAATCCTCTTCAGAAGAAGATATTTTTTATCCTGGAGAATTATACCAATGAGCTGATATTCCTTCTTTTCTTTACCATCAGTGCCACCTCCCTTGATTTTCATGTACTGGTAACTTCCTGGCCATTGATCATTGTTTTTGTAATATTCAGAGCCGTTGGAAAATACAGTGGTACTTATCTGGGGGGCTTTTTTTCTAATACTTCCGGGAAAATAAAAAAATATACTGCTTTTGGCTTACTCCCACAGGGAGGGATAGTCATAGGGATGTCCTTAATGATAAAAAACATGAATGGTATTGGCGTATTCTCAGATATGATTATCAGTATAGTAATTGGGGCCACTATCATTCATGAGATCCTGGGGCCTCTCTCTTCCAAATATGGATTGCATAAAGCAGGAGAGATCAGTAAAAGCACAAGCTGATCAGGACCGAATCAAAAACATCATCCAGACGATAAAATTTTTACACCTCCTTTTCTGATTGATTTCGTGATCATCCCATATCCCTGATAGTACAGACAGGGCATACCTTGTCTCTTCAGGCACTTTAGCTCACTTTAGTGCACTTTAGCTCACTTTAGGCACTTTAGTGCACTTCAAAAATCCCATTTTCATGGGGTTTTATGAATGCGGATTCTGATGTAAATTTTGGGGTCTATAAAATTATAATGTTATGAGAAGGAACTGTATACTTCTTAAAATTTTGATGTCCTGTCTGGTGCTGTTCTTAGTGCAGACACGGCCATCGCAGGGTCAGTGGAGTGATGACCCGACGGAAAACAATTGTGTTACAAATGCCCCCGGTGATCAGAAAAATAGTTGCATCGTTTATGACGGCCTGGGGAATGTAATCATCGGCTGGCGGGATCTGCAGTTCACCTCAAATGTAATGCTGGGCGGTGAGATCTATGCCCAGAAATTCAATGCTGAAGGTATTATTCAATGGGATACCAACGGGATCCCTGTGAATTATCCTTACGGAGGCGACAGCCATGCAGACGCTCCTGGCCTGGTAAAGAGTAATGACGGAACAGTGATCGCCGTATGGATGAGATGGGGAAACTCATGGTATGATCCCACAAAGATCTTTGCACAAAAGATCGGAGGGGACGGGACGCGTTTGTGGGAAAATAATATCCAGCTCTTTGGCCGTTCCGGAGGGCAGGGATGGGTTGCTCTGGCACCGGACCCTTCGGGTGGGGTGATCGTAACCTGCATGTATGCCGATGGTAAATGGAATAAAACGCCCAAAGATATCATTGCCCAGCGTGTCAGTTCATCGGGAGAGATCATGTGGTTGACCGAAGGGATAGATATTTGTACGGCAGATAACGATCAGTTGAATCCATCGGTAGCTTGTGGTGCGGATGGTTACACATACGTTGTCTGGTCGGATGAACGCAATGATGAGGACGGGGATATTTATGCGCAAAAAATTGATTCTTCCGGAATGGTTCAATGGGAAAGTGACGGTCGTGTTATCTCTGCTAACAATCACAGTCAGGTTTACCCTGTGGTAATCAGTGATGGAAAAGGAGGGGCGATCTTTGTATGGGTTCAAACTACCGGGAATTCGGAACGTCCTCTTTATGCTCAGCGTGTTGATAAAGGCGGTTCGTTTGTTTGGGGTACGGATGGTATCCTGATTCAGGCAAATACCATCTTGTCGCCCCCCGCGGTAGTAAGTGATGGTATAGGAGGTGCGATCATTGCCTGGCCAGACATCAGAGGGGAGGATATTGATATTTATGCCCAAAGGATCGATTCATCCGGTGTAAAACAGTGGGGTGACGAAGGTATCGCAGTAACGAAAGCTCCGGGAAGGCAGAGTGATCTTGCAGTCATATCCGACGGAGAAGGCGGTATTATTGCCGCCTGGTCGGATTTCAGGAGTGATCCCAATTATGGCGATATCTATGCGCAACGTATCAGCGGTAACGGCACGGCGTTATGGCAGAAAAACGGTGTGGCGGTCAGCATTGCTGCAGGCCAGCAGCTTTATCCCTCCTTGGCAACGGACGGAGAGGGAGGAGCCATGATCGTCTGGGATGATATCCGCGTGGGCACAATGTCTGATGTGTATGCCCAGCATTTGACCAAAGATGGCTATGCCGGCGTTTTCAAAGACCAGGACGGGGACGGTATTAGCGATGCCGAGGAACAGGGCCCCCAGGGAACAGACCCTGCGTATGACGGAAACGGCGATGATACCCCTGACGTGCAACAGAATAATGTCGCCTCTTTTTATACTTACGACAGAGAACATTATGTTACACTGTCGGTGTCTGACTCACTGTCTCTTGAGAATGTCAAGCCTGTGGCAACCCCTGACCCGCAGGCGCCCGGAGCACCTCCGGCCGGCAGCGCACCCTATGGCTTCTTCAGCTTTACCATTACCGGCTTGCATTCCGGCAGCCACACCGTGGCAACATTGTTGCTGGACGGCGTGTTCCGGGTCGATCATTACTACAAATACGGCCCGGAATCCGGACAACAGGATCACTGGTATGATTTCAGCTATGACGGGGAAACCGGAGCGGAGATCAACTCCGACACGATTTCCCTCTATCTGACCGACGGGAAACGCGGTGACCACGATCTGTCTGCCAACGGTACCATAAAAGACCCGGGAGGACCTTTGCTAATCGCCAGTTTTGCAGGTTTCCAGGGAAAAGAAAAATATTCTTTTAAGTCCATCCGGCCCAATCCTGCCGTAGAGTCGGCCCGTATTACCTTTTTCGTTCCGCAGCCTTGTAATGTCAGGATCGACGTGTATGATATTACCGGTAAAAAGGTGATTTGTTTGCTTGACAAGCCTGTAAGTCCAGGTGAACATTCGGTCAACTGGTTAACGGGGGATATGACTCCTGAACTTTATATTCTGAAAATGACCGCTGCGCACCATTCTGTAGTCAGGAAATTAATAATCAGCCGCTGACCCTACCGACAGAAGCAGGGAAGAGATCCGTGGCAGCCACTCCCTCACCGCCACGGATCTTTTTTATCTCCCCTCATTTTTAAGTACAGACAAGGCATGCCTTGTCTCTCTTCCAAATATCCCATCTTCATGGGATTTCAGATCCGGTGGTTTGTCACTATTTTAACGGGGTATAATCAAAACCGTTATTTCCATGAAAAGAATTTATCTGTTATTACTTACCCTGATTCTGGCCGGCGGAGTGTCTCTGCAAGCGCAGATCCATATCCCGGTAAAGAAAAAAACCACAGAAAAAACCAATGAAGAGATCGATAAAAAGATCGATGAAGGGTTGAACAAGCTCTTCGGAAAAAAGAAAAAAAAGACGAAAGGCAAAGATACGAATGCGAACCCCAACGCCCCGGACCAACAGGGCAAAGGATACAAAGCTGCCGGCGCACAGACGGAGACGAAGGGTGCCTCAAATGCCTCCCCCACACTGAAGTGGGCCAAATATGATTTTGTGCCGGGCGATGTGGTGATCTTCGAGGATAACCTGGAAGGGGAGGAAAACGGTGAGTTTCCCTCCCGTTGGGACCTGGTCCGTGGAAACGTGGAGGTGGCAGAATTCGGCGGGGCCAAAGTGATCATGTTCCGGGGTGGCGAACCTTCCATAATCCCGTACATGGATGAGCCGCAGAAAGATTATTTGCCGGAAATATTTACCGTTGAGTTCGATCTCTACTATCCGGGGAGCGGTTCGTTTGATGTTTATTTATATGACAAAAAAAACCAGAAATCGGGGAGTCCCACGGGGTACACCGACCTGGAGATCAATAATAATAGTTTTTCTTTTGCACAATCATCCAGCGAATATCCCGGGGCTGCTCCCGCACCGAGGTGGATGCATGTGTCAATTGCTTACACAAAGGGCAAGCTGAAAGCCTACATGGATGATACC
>WFSC01000464.1 GCA_015486185.1 Bacteroidales bacterium
AACAAATGGTTTAAAAGTAGATCCCACCTGTCTTTTTGCTGTTACATGGTCATACTGATACCGGCTGTGATCAATACCACCCACCCAGGCCAGCACATAGCCCGAAAAAGGGTTTATTACCACAAATCCGGCATGCAGGGTCATCAGACTTTGTTTAATGGAATCGAGTGGGTTATATGTTTTTTCACCTCCGTTGTGATTCCCGGGTTCAGTCACGGGTAAGCTCATTCTCCGAAGAATTTCCTTCTCTGTCAATCCCTTCTCTTTTAACTGCTTATACCGGTTACTGCTATGCACCGCACGGATAAACAAATCAGATGAATCAGGCCACGGTACCCGGTCCTGCCAGTGCCTGTTAAATAGCTTCTGTAATCCTTTCATCTGTTCTGTCACGGCCTGTCTGGCATATTCCTGAACACGCGACCGGATCGTGGTATAGATCTTCAGGCCGTCTGTCAACAGGTTGATAGTGTCCCCGTACCGGTCTTTCAGTATTTTTTCTATTTCCGGTTTCAGATAATCCCTGAAGTATGGTGCAATACCTTTATTCTGATCTATCCTGTTGTAATGCAAGATAATTGGTGTTGTCTGCCATTTTTTCATGTCGGCGTTCGAAAGAAAACCATGTTCCTTCATCCTGCGCAAAACAATATTTCTTCTTTTTCTGCTCCTGCCGGGGTGAAGCCGTGGGTTATAAGCCGTATTGGCCGCCAGCATACCCACCAGAGTAGCTGCCTCGGCAGGATTGAGAGCTGCCGCATGTTTGTTAAAAAAACGCTGTGAGGCTGTTTCTATGCCATACACATCTTCTCCAAAAGGGACCGTATTCAGATAGAGGGTAAGTATCTGTTCTTTGGTATAGACCTTTTCCAGCCGGGCAGCAATTATCGCTTCCTTTACTTTACTTACCAGCAATGTCCCCCAGGAATGACCCGGCCGTGGAAAGATATTCCGGGCCAGTTGCTCACTGATGGTACTGCCACCCCCCTGTGCCCGTTCCCCCAACAGGATCGTACGTACCAAAACCCGGCCCAGACTGATAAAATCGATCCCGTGATGCTCAAAAAATCGTGCATCTTCTGTAGCTACCAGGGCATGGATCACATAAGGAGAAATATTTTTGTTTCTTATGGTTAACCGGTTTTCTATAAAATACCGGCCCATCAGTTTTCCGCCATATGAATATACCTCCGAAGCACTGTTCTGCCGTATGTTCGAAAGAGCCTCTTCGGAAGGAAGAGGTCCAAAAACACCAGCCCATACCAGGAACAGGAAAAAAAGAAATAATAACCCTCCACCCAGCAATAACGAGAAAATTCCTTTTATTACAGGCCGCTTCCATGAAGCTTTCCTTATCCTCTTTCCCCTGTATTTTTTCCCTCCAGGCATATTATTTTTTTATTCCCCGTGATCAGCTAAAAATATTAACCCGTATCCGTCAAAGATATTGTTAAATTGAGATATATTCTATCACGAAGAAATTATATTATTTTATTATATTTATTCGTTGTTATCTTTGTAAAACAAAAAACAGATTGTCATGAAAAAAAGAATATATCCCATTACCGGAATTCTCATTATAATGATCTTGCTTTCCATGCACGGTCCTAATGTTTGGGGACAGACAAAGATGTCGAGAATTATGGATACCGCTACATTAAAAAACCAGTTGGAATATGTCCAGAAGCGTACCAAGATATACGACAACTTCCGTGCGATCCGTGAAGATTATTTTCAGAAGATCAAAACCAATGCCCTGGATTCGCTGAACCAGGCCAACCTAACCATCACCGGTCTGAATAAAAGAATCGATGGGCTTAACCGGCAGATCGATGCATTGAAAACCGACCTTACCGAAACGAAACACAAGCTGGAAGAAGTTACCCGTACGAAAAACAGTCTGTCCTTCCTTGGGATTCGCATGAACAAAGCTGCCTATAATATCCTGATGTGGGGGATTGTCGCCGGACTGGCAGCCTTGCTGGTCATTCTTTTCCTGATGTATAAACGCTCCCATGTTGTGACAACACATACAAAAAAAGAACTGGAAGAACTGAAGGAAGAATTTGAGAACTATCGCAAAAGTACCCGGGAAAGGATCGAAAAAATGACCATCAGCCATCATAAGGAGATACAGAAGCTTAAGGGAAATCAGTAGGTTTAAGTGAGAAGTAAGAAGTAAGAAGGCAGAAGTAAAGCTCAAAGCTCAAAGGCTAAAGGTTAAAGGCTAAAGGAAAAGGAATTTTAGTTACTGGTTACTGGTTACTGGTTGGGTGGTACAGATGATATGTGGAGATTTTGAGGGGAAAGGGTTAATTTTGTACCTGTGAAAAAATATTATTACCAAAAGATTTATAGAACCGGGAAATCATGATATTCAGGCTAAGCGTATGGACCGTTATGCTTTTGGGGGGCATTGCAGGCGGTTATTACCTTGATAGTTTTTTATTTAAAAACATTCATAAAAACATATGGTTTCACATCCTTTGTTTTATTATCGGTGTGTTTCTCCTGTTTGTAGTAATGAAGATCAGTAAAAATACAGGAAGGACACTGGCAAAATATGGCAGAAAAGGACAGATAAAAAGAATGGAAACGAATATACTTGTCAAAGAAGGAGCATATAAGTATATGAGGCATCCCATGCATCTGGGACTTTTACTTTTCCCGCTATCTATAGCATTTATCGTTGCATCTCCCTCATTTATCCTTATTATCAGTCCAGTAGAGATATTATTTATGCTGATTATGATAAAATTCTTAGAGGAGCCCGAAGCCATCAGAAAATTTGGAGATCAGTATCGTGCATATAAAAAGCAAACGCCCGGGTTTTGTCTGAAGATCGAATGCCTGAAGGAACTCTTGAAAGATGTTCCTAAAAATTAATAAACATGAGGCAATTTGCAGACGGATCAAATTATTGCCGGTTGCTCCTCCTCCGCTAAAGCTACGGCGGATACTATGGGTGCTGGCTTCGCTCGCCATAGTTACATGTAACGGAGGCGGGGTGCTAAAAATCTGCAGTGGATATTATCAATAAACGGGTTATAAAAACTTTTTCTTGTTGTTCTTTTCAGAAAAAATATTTTTAATATATTTGCAGCCCTTAAGTACATTTCTTTATTGGTGCCATAGCTCAGTTGGTAGAGCACAGGACTGAAAATCCTGGTGTCCCTGGTTCAATTCCAGGTGGCACCACAAATGCAATAAAATGCTGCGAAAGCGGCATTTTTATTTTATTCCCGCTCAAAGAAAGCTTGCTTTCGTAAAGAGTGGGGATAAAATAAAAAGTACGGCCTGAAAGGCCGGCATTTTATTGCAGTTGTGAAGAGCCCGAAAAGAGGAATCACCGCATGGAGTGCAGCGAAATGCGGTAATTCCAGGTGGCACCACCACCTTAAAACAAAAATCCCGCAGTATCAATGATCAGCGGGATTTTTGTTATAAAGAGTGACGGTTTTGTTGATGTTTTTGTAAAGTTTATTAAAGGCCCAATCTTTTATTTCTCAATTATTAACGTGAGTTCGATATAAGCAACAATCCTTATTTTTTACTTAAAGTACAACCGGGCTATCTATTTTTCATTCTGTCCCTACGGGACGAATTGTTGTTATTCATATGCTTCCATAACAGGCATTAAAATGCCTGCCTATTATCAGTTGTCCCTACGGGACATTATTGAATGTATTAACAAAATCCCAAATCATAATTTTATAGCATCTCAATAAATCTTTTTTTATACGTTTCACGTACATTATCATTGTCGTTTGTCCCTACGGGACATTTGGATTGTTGTACAAATGCAATAATATCTTATCCTATCAATAGTCCCGGAAGAGACTTATTGACAATAGCCAGCCACATCCTGTGGCTGGTATTTGATACCATACACATTTTCCACAGCCCGTAGGGCTGGAATGATATAAAAATTGCTCCCCGGGGCAACAGGAAGATACGTTTTTTTATCTCGAACTCACGCTATCAATAACTTCGATTTTTTCATTTATTAACCATTTTTTCAATAGTCTCTTATTTGTGCTGATCTCTGCCACATAGATTGTAGGATAGGATGAAAAAACCATAGAATTTTCTATGGGTTCAATTTCCACCCCCACCTCAGGATTTAAATAATTAGAATGAATTAAAAAAACCTCCCCGTGTCTTTTAAGGATATAACCCACATGGTAACGATCAAATCCAATAAAATATATTCCTTCCTTCATTATTTTATTCAATTCTGATATTCTTGCTTCCTTCAAACTATCTTTTATCACTAAAACAGGCTTACCCAGATTTATGGTTTTTGCTTCATCTCCGGGAGATTGTTGAGCTAATTTATATCTATTGATATTTAAACCAACATCTTTTAGGGTCGTGGATACAAAATAGCCACATGCTATCCTGCCTTGTTTAGGTATAGAGGTATGTCCATCAAATGACCATTTTGTGCCGTACCAATAAGGAATGATCCGGTTTAATAATATGTCAGTAAACAAAACAGACAGGGAATCTGCCGTAATTTTAGTTGTATCAATGCTTGATTTGATCTTATTAATTTCTTCTCTTAATGCAGCATAAGATTTATTCGTATCCGCTTTTAATACTATGCCTGAAAACATGTCTTTTCTTTCACCTGAATCCCTTCTTTTGCAATTATTGCTGTAATCTGCCCGGGCAGGTGCTTCCTTTCTGTCAGAAACTTTTTTTGATTTATATGTGCAGGTACTGACTAAAAGGATCCCTGTTAATAGTAAGAAAAGATACTTCATTTGATCAGCATTTCTTAAAATGGTCACTTAATATTTAATAATTCAACTTCTTCTTAGTTATTCCAATAACGTTGGGTATCTCCCATAATTGGTTATTATCATCATTTTCGTTAAACCCGGTTTCAAAGCTTCCTTTTTCTATTATTTCCATTCCTTTATCATCAAGGTAAAATGAAGCTTCAGACCCTCCTTCCGGATACATAGCGTTATAAATCTCAAATGGGGAACCTGTTGAAACATACCTGCGTTGATAACCGCATCAAAACCGCATACGGTAAACATTTGTATTGCGGAGTTTAAACCCTGCTTTCCGGTAAAGGTTGTTGGCTGCCACCCTGTCAGGGTTGGATGTAAGGTCCAGTTTTTTCGTACCGAGGTCTCTGGCATACCGGATGGCATATTGTACGATGGCCTCTCCCAGACCCTGGCCGCGCATACTTTCATCCACCACAACATCTTCCAGCCACACCTTCAATCCTGTAGGGATCTTCTGTTCCACCAGTGTAAAAGTACCGGTGATATGCCCCTCATCATCACGGGTGATAAAGAGATGGGTGGCTGTTTCAGCCAATATCTCCCGCAACCATGCTTCACTGATAACAGTACCGGGTGATAACTGTGACAACAGTCGCTGCAATGCCTTAAGCACATCATCACCATACGATTCAACTTTCTCTGTTCTCATTGTACTCTTTTTCCCAAACCTACACAAAATTATTTTTCCAAATACACGGTCGGCAGAAAAAACATCAAACAATTTCTTACCCATGTACCATTTTGTTTCTTAATTTTGCCCTGCTAATTTGATGAATATGGAAACCATCCGGCATGAGCTGAAAAACGGGATCCGCATGATACATGCTCCGCTGCCTTCAGGTATAGGATACTGCGGTCTGCTGTTTAATACGGGATCGAGAGACGAACGGGAAGATGAAACCGGTATGGCCCACTTCATCGAACATATCCTCTTCAAAGGCACACAAAAAAGGAAAGCCTGGCATATTCTCAGCCGGCTGGAAGATGTGGGGGGTGAGCTGAATGCCTATACCACCAAAGAAGAGACCTTTATCTATGCTTCTTTTCTAAAGGAAGACTTCCCCCGTGCCATGGAATTACTGGCCGATATCGCGTTCCATTCCACTTTTCCTGAAAATGAGATAAGAAGGGAGAAGGAAGTAGTGCTGGAAGAAATCAACTCTTATCTCGACAGCCCGGGAGAATTGATATATGACGAATTCGAAAATATGATCTTTCCGGGCCAGCCCCTTGGTAAGTTCATTCTTGGCACTCCTGATGACGTAAAAAAGATAACCCGCGAAAAGGTTTTGCGTTTTTATCAAAATAATTACGCTACCGATGAGGTTATTTTTTGCTCAGCCGGCGATATCCCCGGCGAAAAGATAAAATCCCTGTTTGAAAAATATTTCTCTGACATACCCTCCAAGCCCCGTTATCATAAACGGACTCCTGTTTCAGGGTATAATAAAAAGCACCGGAAAGAAAAAAAAGATACTTACCAGAATCATTGTATTATCGGCACTACCGGTTACCGGATCACCGACAAAAAAAGAACAGGCCTCTACCTGTTGAACAATATCCTTGGAGGGCAAGGACTTAATTCCAGACTAAACATCACTTTGCGCGAAAAGAGAGGACTGGCCTATTCTGTAGAATCCAGCTACAACCCATACATGGACACCGGTGTTTTCTCCGTTTATTTCGGTACTGACAGAAAAGATCTGGATAAAAGTATCCGGCTGACTATGAATGAACTAAAAAAGCTCAGGGAGAAGCC
>WFSC01000465.1 GCA_015486185.1 Bacteroidales bacterium
TCCTGTTCGGAGAGGTGAACCCATCGGGCCGGCTGCCTTATACTTATCCGCGTTATACGGGCAACCTTATGACTTACGACATGCCGGTCAGTGAAGTCACAATAAACCTCGTATAACTCAATCCGTATCCGAAAGGCCACTGGGGTTTGTAATACTTGGCAGCCCTGACCGGCATGTCGTAAGTCATAAGGTTGCCCGTATAACGCGGATAAGTATAAGGCAGCCGGCCCGATGGGTTCACCTCTCCATACAGGATAGATGCAATGGCAGGGGCTCCCATGTTGCCGGGACGGTAAGCCAGCAGGATACCGTTCATGGCAGGTTCAATGGAACGGATGATGCGGGGTCTTCCCTCGGTAAGGATCAGGATCACGGGCTTACCGGTTTTGGCGGCAGCCTCCGCCAGACGCAGTTGATCTTCCGGCAGGGTCAAGTCATTGATGCTCCCGGGAGTTTCGGCATAGGCATCTTCACCCAGACAAAGAATGATGACATCAACACCCCGTGCATATTTCTTCAGTTTGCTGATCTGTTCCGAAGACACTTCCTTAAAACCGTCAGGAGAAATATTAATTACATTATTTTTTCCGGCCTCTTCTTCCAGTGCCTGTCGGATGGTATGAACATCTGCCGGATAAAGGGAATCATTCTTTCCCTGCCAGGAGTAGGACCAGCTTCCGTCCAGGGTGGCTTTGGAATTGGCTCCCGGGCCCGCCAACAGGATCCGGGTGTTTTTTGAAAGAGGTAAGACAGGTTTTCCACGCAACGTATCGTTCTTTAGAAGAGTAACCGCTTCACTGGCAGCCTGCAGGGCGATCTTTTTATATTCAGGTTTCTCATAATACGACTCAGTACCTTTCTCAGGGAACGGATCATCAAAAAGACCCAGCCTGAACTTCAGGCGTAAGATCCTTGCCACTGCATCATTAATCCTGGACATAGAGACTTTTCCTTCTTTTACAAGGCTGATAAGATCATGATAGAAAGAAAGGTCATAGGGCACCATGCTCATGTCAATACCGGCATTCACAGCCATCCTGACCGCTTCTTTATTATCACGTGCCACATGATGATCCTTGTACAAGGCGATGATATCACCCCAGTCGGTCACCACCATTCCGTCAAAACCCAGTTCATTTTTCAACACATCCGTGATCAGGTATTTGCTTGCATGTACCGGGATACCATTAATAGAGCCGGAGTTGATCATAGCGGTGGAAGCCCCGGCATCAACAGCGGTCTTGTAAGGAGGCAGGAAGATCTGCCGCAGGACGATCTCCGGAATATAGGCGGGTGTACGGTCTTTCCCTGTCAGCGGCACCGGATAGCCCAGATAATGTTTCATACAGGAAGCTACCGCAGTAGTATTTTTCAGACCGTCTTCCTCATATCCTGTAACCACCGCACGTCCCAGCTCTGAAACCAAATAGGTGTCTTCACCAAATGTTTCTTCAAAACGCGACCACAAAGGTTGACGTCCCACCCCGAGCACCGGATCAAAATCCCAGCGTATGCCGCAGGCACGCACCTCCTTTGCCGTGATCTTTGCTGCAGCATGTACCACCTGAGGATCCCGTGTAGCAGCCATGGCAATATTGTGCGGAAACAAGGTGGCACCCTTCAGATAAGTAGCACCATGAATGGCATCTATTCCATATAATACCGGGATCTTCAACCTTGTTTCAAGGGCATATTTCTGTATCAGTGTCTGCAGATCCCTCCATTCCTTCATGGAAAGCGCTGTTGTCATGCCGCTTTTATCGTGATGCGAATTCAGGATAGAACCCAACCCGTACTTCACAATGTATTCATGGAGCCTGGCCGTATCCAGATGCTCCCCGTAAAATTTGTCAAGTGTGATCTGTGTCATCTGACCCACTTTCTCTTCCAGGGTCATTTGAGAAAGTACCTTATTTACCTTTTCATTCACCGCACGGGAAGAAGAAGATTGCGTGGTCTGCTGTTGACAGGAAGAAAAAAATAAAATAGCCGGAATAACGATAAAGAAGATTGATTTTTTCATGTGTTTGTAATTTTTCCCAAAAATAATTTTTAATTTTAACGTATGAAAAAATTATTAATGAACCTTTCGTTTTTTGCGCTTATTATCCTTTTATTGTTGGGGAGTGTTGCATGTAACACTGCTAAAAAAGAGACCCGGGACAAACCCAACATCATTTTTCTGGTAAGCGAAGACAACAGTTATTTCTTTCTGGGATGTTACGGAAATGCATATGCCACTACACCGAACCTGGATAAACTGGCGTCCCAGGGGGACCTGTACACCCATGCTTTTGCCAATGCACCGGTTTGTGCTCCGGCACGATCCACACTGATCACCGGGGTCTATGCCCCTTCCATGGGCACCCAGCATATGCGAAGCAACAATCCCATCCCCGGCTTTATTCATTTCTTCCCCTATTACCTGAAGCAGGCAGGGTATTTTACCACCAACCGGCACAAAAAGGATTACAATACCAGGATCATGAACAAACCCGGCACCTGGGACAATGACTTCTGGAGTTGGAAAGATGCCTTTAAGGGAAGAAAACCGGGCCAGCCTGTTTTTATGATGTATAATACCTCGCAAACCCATGAACATCAGGTTTTCAACAGAACGTCTGCCGTAACCTATTTTAGAAAGACGCTGGAAGATTTCAGGGGCAAAAAGCTTACTGATAAAGAGTTCCAGGACTACATGAAAGATATTCATCACGATCCTGCCAACGTGCCCCTGCCTCCTTATCAGCCGGATACCGACAGCATACGCAGCGACTGGGCCTGGTACTATGACTGTGTACAGATGATGGATAAGGAAATAGGTATTGTGCTGGATACCCTCCGAAAATCAGGTATGCTGAAAAACTCTATTGTGTTTTATTTCAGTGATCATGGGGGTGTTTTGGGGCGTAGCAAACGATTTGTGTACGAAACAGGCACCCATGTCCCCTTCATCGTTTATTTTCCGGAAAAATACCGAAACCTGGCTCCCGCACCTGCCGGCACCAAACTTGATCGTCCTGTCAGTTTCGTTGACCTGGCACCTACCGTACTGAGCCTTGCCGGACTGGATATTCCCGGCTATATGCAGGGACATGCTTTTCTGGGTGCAAAGAAAACACCTGATCCTTTGTTTGCCTATATGTTCAGGGGAAGAATGGATGAACGGTATGATATGTCCCGGGCTGTCAGAGGACAAAATTTCAGATATATCCGGAACTATATGCCGTATCGCATCTATGGCCAGCATGTAAATTACCTTTGGGAAGCAGCCAATATGCGGGCCTGGGAAAGAGCCTTCCGGAACGGTAAATGCAATGCCATACAGTCTGTTTTCTGGAAACCAAAACCTTCCGAAGAATTGTATCTTGACACGAAAGATCCCTGGGAAGTTCATAATCTGGCTGATGATCCGGCTTATCATGACACCCTGGTAAAATACCGCAAAGCATGTGATGACTGGATGATATCCATCCGAGACGCTGGTCTCATGCCGGAAGCCATGATGGTGCAGATGGAAGGCGACTCCACGATCTGGCAATATACCCATTCCCCGGCTTATCCTGTGAAAAAGATCCTGGCTCTTGCCAATAAAGCACTTGAACGTGATCAGAAGAACCTTGAGGATTTTATCCGTGCACTCAATAGTCCGGATCCTGTTATGCATTACTGGGGCGTGAACGGACTGTATCTGCTTCCTGAAAAAACGGATGTTGTGATCAGCCAACTGGAGAAAGCGCTGAAAGACCCCGACGGCGTCACGCGGACCCTCGCGGCCGAAGCTTTGCTGACTTTGGATAAAGATCACAAAGAAGCCATACATGTAATAAGAGAATCCCTGAAAAACCCCAATGGCTTTATTCAGCTTTTTGCCCTTAATTCGGTAGATGCTTTGGGGAAAACAGGAAGGGATTGTAAAAATGAGGTGGAGCATATCCTGGAAACCGAAAAAGGCAACCAGATACCCAACCGGTATCTGATACGACTTTCAGAATATCTGCTGACACAAAAATGGAAGTGATCAGTCTGCCTGAAAATATTTTTCAGGAGCATTATATATTTCTACCCGGTTGAGTACGGGACAAGCCTTTGCATCAAGGATCGTGATCCTTATCTTATCAGTAGTAACCGGTGCAAAATGCAGGATCCTTTTATAACCGATGGTAGTACCACCGGCTACCTGCTTCCATACCCTGTTTAACAGCACTTCTATTTTGAAAGACTTAACCCGTTGTCCCAATGGAATATATTCACCCAGCAGGACGAGATTGATTTTTTCCCTCTTTCCGAGATCAATGGTCAGTTTACCGGTCTTAACACTGTCATCGGTGCACCAATATGTTTCTTCCTTTCCGTCCGTCACATTTCCGGGAGCAAACTGCTTGTTCCGGCCACGCCAGATATCGGCATGCACCCTTTTCCCTGCTGCCAGGTTGCGGGCAAAGATCTCATCCAGCGCCTTCCTGAACTCCTTCAGCCGCTGCACATCATGCTCATTGATCCTGCCGGTACGGTCAGGCGGTACATTGAGCAGTAAGTTTCCATTACGACCCACCGACTTCATATAGATATCAACCAGTTGATTTACGGTCTTCACTTTATTATCCTGTGACTTATGGTAAAACCACCCGGGACGTATGGATACATCACACTCAGCCGGCACCCAGTCTTTTCCGTTCTCCAGACCATGGTTCAGTACCTCCCTGTCGGCTAATCCCGGAGCAAACTCATCCTTATTGATCATAGACCAGTTCGTTTCGCCGGCAACTCCTCTTTCGTTCCCTACCCACCGGACATCGGGGCCGGCATCACTGAATATACAGGCATCCGGCTGCAGTTCCCTGACAATCTTCCGGGTACCCGGCCAGTCATAATAAGTCTTGCGGTCAATTGTTCTTTTCTCCCGGGCACCACCGTAATAACCTGTTCCCCCGTTGGCACCGTCAAACCACACCTCGAAAACCGGTCCGTAATTGGTCAATAACTCTTTTAACTGGTTACGGTAATAGGTAATGTATTCAGGCGTCCCGTACAATGCACTGTTGCGGTCCCAGGGAGAAAGGTAGATCCCGAACTTCAGTCCGGCAACCTTACAGGCATCGGAAAGCTCTCCGACCACATCCCCTTTCCCATCCTTCCAGGGTGAGTTCTTCACCGAGTGTTCGGTATATTTTGAAGGCCACAGGCAAAATCCGTCATGATGTTTGGCGGTTACGATTATCCCTTTCATACCGGCCTCTTTGATGACCTGCGCCCACTGGTTGCAATCCAGGTTGGTAGGGTCGAACAGCCCGGGTGACTCATCCCCATAACCCCACTCCTTGTTAGTAAAGGTATTAATACTAAAATGGGTAAAGGCATAAAATTCCAGATGCTGCCAGGCTAACTGGCGGGGCGAAGGTACCGGATAAACAGGAGCCGGAGGCTGCACATTCCGTGAACATGAAAACAAGCCGGGTAATAACAGGCCCCATCCAAAAAACAAAATAAATCTGAACATGATAAAGCGTTTTCTGGTCTTTGGTTGTATATCGTATTATGGCAAACTTATATAAATTTTTGGTAACTTTATGCAACAATGTTCATATTCAGAAAAAGTTGGCATGTATTTTGTTTATGAACATATGTTCATTATATTTGCAGATAAATATAATAATTAAAAAGGAGGAACAAAAAATGGTTAATGAAGGAAGATATGGAGGACACGGTATGGGCATGGGCCCCGGACGCGGCACCGGAATGGGACAAGGCAGAGGACTGGGTCGCGGTGGCGGCCACGGTCGTAACAACGGGGGCGGATACGGTACCGGAGGATATTGTATCTGTGCCAAATGCGGCACCCGGGTGCCCCATCAGCAGGGTACTCCCTGCACCCAGATGAAATGTCCCAAATGCGGACACGTGATGGTTCGGGAAGAATTGCTTGAAGACAGAAAAAAGAAATGAGGACTTATCTGGACTGCATCCCATGTTTTATGACCCAGGCATTGCGGGCGGGAAAAACAGCAGGATTAAAAGAAAAACAGATCAAGGAGTTATTGGATGAAGTAGGATCTATGATCCACACTATACCAATGGAAAGTTCCCCGCCCGAGGCCGGGGCGGTCATTTATCAAAAGGTGCGGGAAATCTCAAAAGTTGATGATCCCTTTTTAAACGTTAAGAAAAAAAATATCGGTGAAGCGCTGAATCTTTATCCGGATCTGAAAAAACAGGTCAGACAATCGAAAGATCCTTTACTCACTGCAATCAGGCTGGCCATTGCAGGAAATGTAATTGACCTTGGCGTAAACAGGGTTTTTAATCTGAAAAAGGATATTGAGCAAATCCTAACACAGGATTTCGCCATATTTGACTATAATGCTTTCTGTAAACATCTGGAACAGGCAAAAACAATATACTATTTAGGCGACAATGCAGGAGAATCGGTTTTTGACCGGATCTTGATCGAAGAAATGCACAAACCGGTAAATTTTGTTGTCAGAGATATCCCTGTAATCAATGATGTTACCCGGGAAGATGCCATTATGGCAGGATTAGGGAAAATTACAAAAATTATCTCTTCGGGATCTGCCGCACCTGGAATTGTGCCGCCATTATGTAACCCGGCATTCATGGAACAACTCCGCAAAGCAGATATGATCATCAGTAAAGGACAGGGAAATTACGAGGGATTATCAAAAGAACCACTCCCTCTTTTCTTTTTATTGAAAGTAAAATGCCATGTGATTGCCAGAGACCTGGGGGTAAGTGAAAACAGTATAATACTAAAACAACAAAAGCTTTCATAATACAATACCATCATGAAAACAACAAAAATAGGGATTATCATTTGCGATCGCTACAGAGAATGTGCCGGAGGGAAATGCTTCAGGGCTTTAAAAAACAGGGAAGGAGCTTTCGATATCTACCCGCGTGACGAGAACGTAGAGATCGTAGGCTATACAACCTGTGGGGGTTGCCCGGGTGGCAACATTGAATATGCACCGGAAGAAATGAAAAACAACGGTGCTGAAATAATCCATTTTGCCACCGGTTTTGTTGTGGGATATCCTCCCTGTCCATATATCAAACATTTCAGGGAATTTATCCGGGAAAAATACGGCTTGAAAGTAATCATAGGTACGCATCCCATACCTCAAAAATATTATCTGACCCATCAAAAACTAGGAACATGGAACACTGAGGAATGGAAAGATTTTATCCGTCCCACCTTATCGGATGAAAAGACCAGACAGGCTTACGATTAAAAAATCACTAATGTCCGGTAT
>WFSC01000466.1 GCA_015486185.1 Bacteroidales bacterium
CAGGAAACCTTGAGAACTTTTAATAGCCACTTTTTCATGCGTTGGTGTTTTTAAGGTTAATACTATGAGATCATCGTCAACAAAATTAAGGATAAAGCCTTTCAGGGATTTTGTTTACCGTATTAATCTCCTTTCTGAGCGTCTCAGGGAGAGAATAATCGGGAGTACAAATGATATAAAAGGTGTTTTTATAGCCGGATGAACCTTCCCGGTATGATAATAAAAAACAAATTGCTACCTGTTCCTATTGCTACCTGTTCCTGTTAATGTAATGACCGGATAAACTCAACAGGGGTTTTCCCGAATTGTTTCTTGAACCGGGTAGTAAAATGGGAAGCATTTTTGAACCCTACATTATAGGCTACTTCAGATACATTGCGATAACCCTGACTGAGCAATCCGGCGGCAGCACGAAGCCGGTAGGAAATGATAAAATCAGATACCGAATGATTTTTTGTGAAGGCCCCAATCTTCCGGAACAACTGCGCCCGGCTGATACCGGCTTCACGAGTAAGCATGTCAATGGTAAAATCGGGGTTTGACAGGTTCCTTTCTATGGAATCCATGATCCGCCGCAGCAGTTTTTCGTCTGTTGAGGTGGGAGCGATATCTTTCAGTTCGGTTAACGGACCGGTAAGAAATCTGTCTCTTAGTTTCCTGCGTGATTCCACCAGGTTTTTTACCCGTTGCGCCAACAGATCTATATTAAATGGTTTGGTAATATAATCATCTGCCCCGGTTTCATAACCTGATTGTTGAGTCTTTATGTCAGCACGTGCTGTCAATAAAATGACAGGTATGTGGCTCGTCAGTATGTTTGTCTTTAAGTTACGACAAAGGACAATGCCGTCCATTTTTGGCATCATGATGTCACTAATGATAATATCCGGGTTCCTTTTCTTTGCCTGTTCGTATCCGTCTTCCCCATCAAGGGCAATTAATATGTTATATTCTTTTTCAAAATGATCGGCCAGATAGAAACATACATCGGGATTGTCTTCAATGATCAACAATGTTTTTTTCTTATCGTCGGTCTGATGGGGAAGAGTACGAATATTCCTTTCAAAATCTGCCGGTATGGGGGATTCAACCGTCACAGAGGAAGATAACAGATCATCTTTTTTTATTTCACCGGATGTATATTGATTTTCTGAGACGGGGATCCTGACAGTGAATTCAGTACCTTTCCCTACCGTACTGGTTACATGAATCTCTCCTTTATGGATCTCTACCAGTTTTTTTGCAAGGTATAATCCTATACCTGTTCCCGAATCATGGGAATGGGAATTTTCATCCACTTGTGTATATCTCTCGAAAATTGTTTTGAGATGTTTGGCGGGCATCCCAATGCCCGTATCCTTTACCCTTATTTCAGCAAATGTGATCCCTTTGGGTTCGGAAAAGCGAACAGACAGGATGACATTTCCGCTGTCAGGAGTGTACTTGACGGCATTGGACAAAAGGTTATAAACGATCTTTTCAATTTTATCAAAGTCGAAGTAACAAACAAAATCTTTTTCAGCAGATTCGAAGATCAGTTGTATGTTTTTAAAGTTAGCGTGAATATAAAAAGGTTCTGCGATCCTTTTCAATGCCATCACCAGATCACCTTTGGATACTGACAGTTTGATGTTTTCTCCTTCAATGCGGGATATGTCAAGCAATTGATTGATCAGTCGTAATAATCTCGAGGCATTCCTTTCAACCAGTCTGAGCTCATTCACATACTCCCTGAGTCCGTTTTGTCCCGAATGACTGATCATATTTCGTACAGGAGAAAGAATGAGAGTAAGAGGTGTACGAAATTCGTGGGAGATATTTGTGAAAAAACGTGTTTTGATCTGGTCCATTTGTTTTAGTTTGTCAGATGTCTCTTTAATCTTGCTGTAGGCCTTGGCATTTTCAAGTGCTATGGCTATATGAGATGCCATATTTTTAAGCATGTCCAGATGGGTATTCGTATAGGCGTTTTTATTGTAGCTTTTAACGACCAGTATGCCCGTTACCTTATTCTCAGCGGAAACCAGTGGAATATAAATGGCTGATTTCGGCTTTTTTTCACCGGCATACCCCATGTAGTTTTTCCCGAGATATTCTCTTGCATCTTTTTCTACATCGTTCAGGAAAGTGATCCGGTTGTTACGGATACACCAAACGGACAACCGTGTGTCATCTTTCAGGGGGATCACTTCATTACGCAAAGGAGTCCCTTTGTATAACCTTCCCCAGAAAGTCACGCTCTTGTTTTTATTGTTAACGATACCTATATAAAATATACGGGCATCCATCAACTGGTTTATGCTGTCATAAACCTGATTAATGATATCCCTGACCTGTATGGAAGAGGTGATCTTTTGCCCTATTTCCGTTAGTTTTTTCAGGTTCCGGTTTTGCAATTCTATCAAATCCTTATGTTGTATGATCTGCATGTTTTGTTCTTCCAGACGCTGTCTTGCCTTTTCTATTTCCCTGGTCCGGATCGCAACCAGTTCGGAGAGAACCTGTTTTTGTTTCCTCAATGCATAAGTCTTATACCTGAAATAAGCTATGATTAGTCCTCCTATGAAGATAATAACAAGGAGGTTAAACCATAATGTTTTCCAAAAGGGAGGATAGATCACAATATGTGCAAGCCGTACCGGCCCGAATTTGCGATTATCTGACAGGGAGGCTTTTACTTTGAAAGTGTATTCTCCGGGAGGAATATTTGTATAATTGGCAAAATGATGGTCGGCCTTTACGGTATTCCATGTCTCTTCAAATCCTTCCAGCATATAGCTATAAAGGGTATTTACCGGGTTTGAAGTGTTGGTTCCGGCAAAGCCGAAAGTGAAAGCATTTTGTTTATAAGAAAGTGTGATTTTCCTGACATAGGAAATAGCATCTTTGAAAACATACCTGTGATTCAGTGTATCTCCGGGTACCACTTCCCTGTTCAATATACTGAAGTGGGTAAGATTAACGCCCGGGGGCTTATGACGGATATGCAGACTATCGGGATGGAAAGCCGTAATACCATTGTCTCCACCGAAATAGATCACGCCGTTGGCATCCTGAGTATAGGCAAAAGGATTGAATTTATTGCCCTGGAGACCGTCGTCTGTATAATAATTGACAAAGGTCCACGTGTCTTTTCTATTGAAAGGATCTGCAGGAGGAGTGAACCGGGAGATCCCGCTTTTAGTGCTTATCCAGAGATCGCCTGCGTGATCCTCCTCAATACCGGTAACTCCGTTGTTACAGAGACCTTCGTTCTCGGTGAAATGACGGAAAACGGCTCTTCCTTCCTTATATTTCACAGCAGCCAGCCCATATTCGGTGCCGATCCATAATATACGACGGCGGTCTTCATAGATTACGTTTACAGCCTGGTTTTGTAAACCATCCGGGTCAGACCTGTTCATTTCAAAACGAATAAAACTTTCAGTTTCCGGCTGATAAAGGTTCAGGCCGCCAGCATTGGTCCCAACCCATATCCGGCCCTGTGAGTCTTCATAAAGACTCCATATATTATTATCCGAAAGCGAGTGCGGATCATCCGGGTTGTGCGTAAATACTTTTTCTGCTGTGACCTCACGACGTTTTCCGGCAGAATGGGAAAACGTGAATCTGACCAGGCCTTCCAGCGTGCCTACCCACAGATTCTGTCTGCTGTCTTCCAGCAGACACCAAACAGTCCAGAATGGCAAATACCTGTTACCGGTTTCTTCCGGTGTATAACGGGCAAGGATTTTTCTCCGTCTGTCCAGACGGGTGATACCCAGCCCCATGATGCCTATCCAGTACTCTCCGTAAGGATCCTCATAAATGGAAGTGACCATGGTATTGAATGAGTTATATTTTAGCAATGAATATATCTTTCCTTCCCTTCCGTCGAGGATTCCTGTAAAAGTGTTAGTGGTGCCGAAAAGCAATTGATTGTAACGGTTGATGCTCAATGTACTTATTTCGTTACTGACCGACATTTTATTTACCCTGAAATCAGCATACCACCGGAAAGGTTTTTTTTGCAGATCAAGCCGGAACAGCCCCTGTTCGGATCCGATCCATAATATATTTGACCGGTCTGTAAAAAAATTTCTGTACTTGATGTGGTAGGACGGATTGATAAAAGCTGCCGGATCATAAGTATAATAAATATAATCAGTTCCGGGATGCAACCGGGAGTTCAGGGTGAGCGGATCATCGGAAGTGATGACTTTTCCGGGATCTACTTTTAAAATGCCGCCATATTGCAGTCCTATCCAGATATTGCCATGATCATCACTGTACAAATAATCCGGCCGGGAAGGCAGTATATCTCCAGGCAAGGAAAATCTTATGATTTCTCCTGTCCGTTCATTGACCAAACGGATGGTGTCATTGTTTAATAACCATATAATTCCTTGTTGATCCCGGGTTATCTGGTTTACATTTTGAGAGATACGGGAATCCTGCCAGTAGGGTGGAGGAACAAATTGTAATTGCATGTATTGTTTACGGGAGATGTCAGTCATGAACATACTACCGATAGTGTTGATCCAGATATGGATGCCGTCAAAAGTTTGAATATTGGAAATGTAACCGAATGGGATGTTTCCTGCATGATCGTAATTTGCCATTATTTTCCCGGTGCGCGTATCCAGGATACTCAATCCATTGGATGTGCCTATCCACAGAAAACCATTCCTGTCCAGAAACAGGACATTGATGAAATCACAGATTAGTGATAAGGTGTCATTTTTATTGTGATAAAAATGGGTGAATTTTTCAGTACGCGGATCAAAACGGTTCAGCCCTTCGTGCGTAGAGATCCAGAAATATCCGTTTGTATCTTCTACCAGCGAGGATACTACATTATTGCTGATACTATTGGGATCCAGGTGATTGTATTTGAATTTCCGGGTTTCATATCCATCGTAACGGTATAGACCGTCGTACGTGCCAAACCAGAGAAAACCCAGTGAATCCTGGTAGGTGAATAAAACAATAGTCTGTGAAAGTTCCGCGTCCTTTACAAACCGTTTGATGGATGATCTTTTTAATATGGCGTGATTTTCTGTCCTTCCTGTACCAAAAATACCAGGTGCTGATA
>WFSC01000467.1 GCA_015486185.1 Bacteroidales bacterium
CCCGCAATAAGGTTTGTGCCGGTTGGATCACACCGGCAGTCTTTAAGGCCCTCGCCCTGGATCCGGGTGATTATCCCTATGGACGGATGGAATTTCGAGAGTTTGTGGTTCATTTGAAAAAACGGGATTATATCCTTAACGTGCATCAGTATGCCATCAGAAGGATTGAGTTTGACCGTTTTTTGCACGAATATTTCGAACTGGAACCGGTGCCGCACCAGGTCAGGAAAATAGAAACGGATCATGGTGATTTTATCATTGATAATGCCTTCCGTGCAAAGTATCTCATCGGTGCGGGAGGTTCTTATTGCCCCGTGGCAAAGACTTTTTTCCGGGAAAATAAGGTAGATCAAAAGGAAAGAACCGTAGTGGCGATAGAAGAAGAATTTCTTTATTCTGCCCGGGACGATCGTTGTCATCTTTGGTTTCAGCAGGATGATCTTCCGGGTTATGCCTGGTATGTGCCCAAGGCTGACGGTTACCTGAATGCAGGGATCGGTGGATATGAGGCCGGACTGAAAAAAACCGGCAGGAATATCAAAATGGAATGGGAAAAATTTACGGAGAAACTGGAAAAACATGGACTGGTCCGGGGCCATGCATGGCACGGGAAAGGATATACCTACCGGGTGAGAAGTAAACATCCCATGCTGCAAAACGGTAATGTGATGATTACCGGAGATGCTGCCGGACTGGCTACCCGTGATATGGGTGAAGGCATCGGACCGGCCATCGAAAGCGGCATCGCTGCCGCCCGCTCTGTCATAACCGGGAAACCACTAAAAACAAGGGATATACGTAAGAACAGCTTCTCCCATACCTCCGTATTGCTGCAACTGCTCCTCCAAAGGATCGGACCAGGAAAATATCATAAATTACAAGTACCTGATTCAAAATAAACTCCAATTACCAATAACCAAACTTTTCGGAAAATGAAAAATCTGCTTTTATCCTGCGTCCTGTTACTTACTATTGTTGCTCTTCCGGTTGCTTCCCAGGGCCAGATGGTCAACAGGAGACATGTGCAACAAACATGGAAAACGGATACTGCCAATCATGTGGTTCCGCTGCATGAGTTCAGAATATTACTCAAACGTGATGCAATCCGCCCGATAGACACACCCCGCTTTGTTCCGGTGAAGAAGGCAGCGGGCACTTATTTCGGGAATGAACCGGTATGTGTGGTCTTATCGGGAGAAAAGACAAAGGCTTATCCTCTGTCCGTACTGTTGTTTCATGAAATTGTCAATGATGAGTTCGATCATGTTCCCGTTTCCGTTACCTATTGTCCCCTTTGTAATTCGGTACGCGTTTTTAACCGTAATATTCAGACAGAAGATGGTAACATAGTGCTGGACTTCGGTACTACGGGGATGCTGCGCAAGAGCAACCTGGTTATGTGGGACCGGCAATCCGAAACCTGGTGGCAACAGTTTACCGGCATCGGGGTTGTTGGAAAATATACCGGCATGGAATTGCATGTAATACCTTCCATGATCCTTTCCTTTAAGGATTATAAAACCTGTTTTCCCAAAGGAGATATATTGTTTGTGGAAAAGAAACCGGAAGGTCCGCCGTATGGGATGAATCCTTACCGGAAATATGACAGCTTATACAGGAAACCCAGGCTGTTCTTTGAAAAGATCGATAAACGCCTGCCACCTATGGAGAGGGTGGTACATGTTTCTACCAACGATATGGACAGGATCTATCCTTATCCGCTTCTGAAAAAATATAGTATTGTCAATGATGATCCGGGAGGAAAGAATATTGTGATCTTTTACCGGGAAGGAATGCAATCAATTCTTGATGAAAAGGATATTCGTAAGGGCCGGGATATTGGTAATGCAGTGGTGTTTGTACCCGTTGTTGATGGCAGAAAACTTTCTTTTATCTATGAAAACGGGCATTTTAAGGATAATGAAACCGGCTCCGAATGGTGTATCTCCGGTAAATGTGTGGCAGGCAAATTAAAAGGGAAACAACTGGCTGTATATCCCTATACTATCGATTTTGCCTTTGCCTTATTTGCCTTTTATCCTGATGTGGAAATTTACTCAAAACAAACCCCGGGCTTATTTTAACAATGGTGCCAGATTTTTTCCCAGCTTTTCGTAACCGGACGCATTGGGATGCAGGCCGTCGTGGGTAAAAGCAGACGGATCGATGGTTCCGTCCGGCTTCAGCAGGTTCTTTCCGATATCGGCATACTGTACGTTAAGGTTTCCTGCCATATGTGCTATCTCCAGGTTGATCTTCCGGACCCTTTCCTCCATCTTCCTCCGGGGTAAAATGCCCAGTACCAGGATCTCTGCATGCGGCTGATGGAGGCGGATGTCGTTGATCAGAAAAGCCAGTCCTTTTACGATCTCCTCATCACTGTCGCGGAAAAAGTTATTGGTGCCCAGCAAGAGGATGATCTGTTTTGCCTGGTAACCGTCAAGTTCATCATGGTTGACACGCCACAACACATTCTCCAGCCGGTCCCATCCGAAACCCATGTTCCTGACCCCTTTGGGTGCCAGATAACGATCCCAGGACTCCGGGCCCCGCTGAAATTTACATCCTTTGACTCCTCCCCAGTAATGGGTGATGGAGTTTCCGAGAAAGACGATGTGGGGAGGATCTGTTACATTTTGTTTCAGTATCTGCTGATGACGTTTTTCCCATACATAGTTTTCCGGTTCCCGGTCTTGTGTGACAGGTAAGGTAGCAGGGGTATTACCTTTCGGCTCCTTCAGGATCTTCCGGATGATCTTTTCATAGGCATGGGCATATAACAACATCCCGGCATCGGAGGGGTGTGTACCACCTACCATACTATTGATACCCTGCCCGATATCTTCTTTGGTAAGGAGGTAAATATTCTTTTTCCCCATGGTCTTGAGTTCGGAGAAGGTCTTTTCCATTACTTTGTTAATGTCCGTATAATTTTTTTCCCTGGCCGGGATGATAGCTCCGTCAGAGTATCCGTCATGTTCCACCAGCAGTATGGGAATATCCGGATGCTTTTTCTGCAGGCTTTCGACAGAGGCAACGATACGGTCCCTGACCTGCCGGTCCGTGAAGCGGGGAGCAGTCATGTTGGGCAGGCAGTCGAGTAC
>WFSC01000468.1 GCA_015486185.1 Bacteroidales bacterium
AAAAAAGAAGCACCGTTATGATTTTGGTCCTGACAGTGACTGGCAAACAGTGAAAGTATCATCGTTAAAGCACAAAGATGCCCGGGAGATAGGCGCTGAGTGGCTTTGCAAGCAAGCCTTTAACCAATTGGGGATAAGGAGTTTTCTTTTAGAAAAACAAAAGTGGACACAAGATGATATATCACTTGCAGAAACACATATCATTAGCCGCGCTGTTTACCCTGCATCAGAACTAAAAACGGTATCTTTTATTAAAGAGAACTCTGCAGTGAGCGAGATAACGGGATACGATAAAGATAAGGTCACTAAAGACAAGCTGTACAAAATCTCGCACAATCTGTACAAGGTAAAAGATGAACTTGAAGATTATCTTTCAAAAAAAACAAATGAGCTCTTTGATCTTGATGACAAGATCATCTTGTACGACCTTACCAATACGTATTTTGAAGGTAGGATGCAGGAGAGCAAGATTGCCAAGTACGGCAGGAGCAAGGAGAAGCGTAAAGATGCCAAATTGGTTGTGCTTGCGGTTGTGATAAACAAAGAAGGATTCCTTAAATACTCAAACATCTTTAAAGGCAACATGACAGACAGCAAGACACTGAAGATGATAGTAGATGCCATAAGCCGGAAAACATCTTTTTCAGCCAGGAAGCCTGTTGTTGTCATGGATGCAGGAGTTGCAACGGAGGAAAACCTTAGGATGCTCAAACAAAACGGTTATGGTTATTTGTGTGTAAGCCGCTCGAATATCAAAAACTATTACGCCGAGATCAATAGCAAGCCGGTAATTATCAGGGACAAAAGGAAACAGCCGATAGAACTAAGGAAGGTGAAGGTTGATGAAGAAAATGCTGACAATTACCTCTGGGTAAAAAGCAAGGCAAAAGCATTAAAAGAAAACAGCATGAACGGCCTTCTATCGCAACGTTACGAGGAGGGACTCCAAAGTATACAAGAAGGGATAGAGAAAAAACATGGTACCAAGAAGCTGGATAAGGTCTACGAAAGGTTAGGACGGTTGAAACAGAAGTACCCGTCGGTACATAAATATTATGACATACATATTAGTGACAATGGCAAAGGCGTGGCAACTGCATTAAGTTTTGCACACAAGACCGGAGAAGACCCGGACAAAAAAGCCGGTATATATTTTTTGCGTACAACATTGGACGTAAAAAAAGAAAAAACGTTTTGGGACATTTACAATATCATAAGGGAGATAGAATACACATTCAGGGTATTGAAGACCGACCTTGATCTTCGTCCCATTTACCATAAGACCGATGAGGCTGCAATGGCCCACCTGAACCTGGGATTGATGGCTTATTGGTTGGTGTCGACTATCAGATATCAATTGAAACAGAAAGGGTATACCTCGGGGTGGAATGAGATAGTACGGATAATGAACACCCAAAAGTGCGTGACAACAACCATGCAGAACATTAACGAACAAACAATATCGATCCGTCAGTGCACCGAACCAACCGTAAAGGTAAAAGAGATATATGACCTGATGGGATATAAATCCATGCCTTTCTATAGAAAAAAATCTGTAGTGGTACCTGGGGGATTTTCAAAAATCAACTCGTCTTGAGTTCAGAAAGTTACAAACCCGGAGCTGCAATGTGGGTTAACTTAAAAATCTTAAGATCCTCAGAATTTATTGGTATGTCATCAGTTTATGGAAACAATGTCTATAATTATTCTGCTACTGCCATGAAAGATACTACCGCTTGCTTGCTGGATAAAGACAGTATTAAGAAATTATTGAGGAATAATGGGAATTTCGCTTCGGAAATAATCAAATGGTATTGTGACAATGAGAAACAGCTCTATTCTAAGATTCAAAGCTTGAGTAATAAACAAATGCATGGCCGTTTAGCTGATACTTTATTATATTTGTACAACGAAACAATGGATAATAGAGAAATTTTATCTTGTCTTTCCAGAAAAGATATCGCTGAATTTTCAAGTCTTTCAACCGAAACTACCGTAAGGCTATTAAAGGAATTTAGAAATGATAAAATAATTGATATAAAAGGGAGGAGTATTAAGATTATAAATTATGATTTACTAAAAGATATAAGTAATAAAGGGTAAATCGTACAGATCATCCCCCCCTCTTTATCTTTTAAATTGTTTTAATCATATAAGGATAATGTTTATTTTAGCTTAATAAGTATTGGTCTGACTGTTTATTTAATGAACATTTTCAATGTTTTTTTTTTAATTTTTTAAGATAGTGATGTGGAATATATTGTGCCGGTCCAGAATATGCCATTCTTTAATAGTAAGTTCTCTGAGACGATCCCAGTATTCATCGCTTTCCAATCCGTAGGTGTCTTTCAGGTTTCGTACGGCAGAAACGATCTTTTTCCTGTATTTATCCTGTAATGCCAACCGGATAGTGGTACCCATGTATGTGAAATCAGCTACGGGTTGAGCGGTCTTGTTGTCCGCCACTTTTATCAGTCCGTGGCCCATCGTGGCTCCTGTGCTGGCCTGTAAGCCATCATTCATACAACTGACAGGCGGTTTTGATCCGGCATAGGATAAGATTTTTAATTCATCCGGTCCGGTATCAAAATACTCCCTTGCACGTATGCCCATTTTTACACCGATAATGGCGAAGATGCCCAGATGCCGGTGAAACTCGCCGGTTATAACACCTGCATACCATTCTTCAAACCCGTATTTCCGGATAGTCCCGGTAACAATGGGCCGGATATCTTCCCGGTAGGATCCCGGATCCAATGGGAGATAAGCCAACACTTTTGTTCCCGTTTTTTTCTGACCTTTTAGCATAATGGGGATCTCTTTCTTTATTTGTTTTATAACGGAAGGGTCGGACTGATACAGGGAAATATGCTTTTTCGGCCTTTCAACGACATATAAAGAGGAATCCTTCAGCCAAAGGGCTGCCAGATCATCACAGTGGTTTATATCCATCTTCCCTGCAATCTCTGCATTTCGTAAAATGGCCTCTGAATATTTATTTTGAATTTGCCGAATAATGCCCAGTGTCGTACTGTCATAAAGAACTCTAAATGGTAGTCCGCAAACGATCTTAAGGGGGAGACCTGATGATGCCACCTCCCGGTATGCTTGAGGGTTGAGATCATAGTTGAAATCATCCTTCAGGTTTTCTCCGTTGGCAGACCAGATTATTTCCCGGATGTGGTTGACAAAACCGGGAATATATGTTATGGCATCACCAGCAGCAGTAAGACTTCCCAAACTGACCCAGGTGATTTTTTCAGGCAAATAATGAAAGATATGCGAGATGACCGTAATGGATATGAGAGGTGGAAGCGTATCTGTGAATTCGGGTCCCCAATGGAATGCACCTGCAGTTTTACAACGGACCGGTTGTACCTCCCGGTTGTTGTTTATGCCGGTGAGTATGCCTTCATGATGAAACTGTTTTAACAGGCTTTTAACCTTTGAATAGGTTTCTCTGGCTGGCAGTACCCCGTCAGAAGCAATGATGCCAACCACCTGAACAGACGGATCAGCCAGCATAATGGTGATAGTGCGCATGTCATCCAAACCGCCGTCCGTATCAATGATTACAAAGGCTGCCGGCTCCCATGGATGGGATAAAATCACTGAAGGATAGAGTAGAAACAGTAGAAGAACAAACATGAATTTTTTCATGGGAATCTAATTTAAAAGTGTAAGTTGACCCCGCCAAAAACACAGATGCCCGGCATGGGGTACTCATAGTTGATCTGGTATTGCTCATTTAACAGATTGTCCCCTTTGACAAAAAGATCAGCATATTTGTTGATTTTGTAACTGATATGGGTAGATAGCAGATTATAGGATTCTTTGACAGGAGCATCGCCCGTTTCCAGATATAAACCATTGGTGCTTTGCCAAGATAAATGGAACCCCATTTTTCCCCATTGATAGTTCCCGCTGATATATGATTGGAATTCCGGCGTGGCAATGACCGGAATGTTCATGGATATCCAGGAAAGATTACCATCAAAACGCAGGTTGCCCAAAGGTTTGTAGTGGACGGACAATTCGACACCCTTATTGTAAAAAGTACCGGTGTTGAGGTTCTTTGGCCCCTGATTCGTCATGACGGTCTTGATAAGATTTTTCCCATCCTGAATGTATAATGCCAGATCAAACGAGAGTTTGTTTTTCAAAAGATACTGATTGTAACTTATTTCATAGTTCATCATTTCTTCGGGTTTAAGATTTTCATTTGCCGGTCCCCACATAAACAATTCACGAATGGTGGGATAACGGAATCCCTTGGATACTGATCCTTTGAGAATGGTCTTTCCATGTAGGTCCCACGCCAGTCCGGCTGTGGGTACGGGGACATTTCCGGCCACCTGGTTGTGGTCAAAACGGAAACCGGCATTGAACATCAATGAAGGTACGATCTTTTGCTGGATAAAAAGATAACCGGCCATTTCATATACGGAAGTATCGGCAAAAATGATCCCTTCACCATGCATAGCCAGCCTGTTACCTGCCTTGCCTCCGTAGTTCTTGAAATCATAACCCAGGGTCAGGGTATTTCCCCTGAAAAGGTTGAAGGCTTCGTACCATACAATACCGTAATTATTATCTGTAGAATGAAAACCGTCGGAAATGTTATGGATTCCGTAATTGTAAAAGAACCGGAAAGAACCGTTCACCTTATTAAACTCATTGTTCAGGATAAAGGCTCCCATTCCACGTGTGATCCCGATGACATTGCCCGGATGACCGGATACAGGGCCCGGATCGGCTGCATGAAAACGGGCTACGGAATAGTTCAGGGTTGCTTTGAAGTGTTTGTTGATATTATAGCCTGCCTCGATATATCCGTTGGTGATATGAAAATCGGAAGAATCTCTGTGTCCGTTCGTGCGGTCGTGGTTGATACTGGCAAAAATGTTGAATCGTTTCTTCTTTAAACCTCCGTTGACCATATATTTTCCCGTTTGATATGAGCCGTACATCAAGCGGCCGTTCCCGGAGAAACCTTCTTTTTCCTGCTTTTTTGTGATGATATTGATCACGCCCCCCATGGCGTTCGATCCGTATAAGGCAGAAGCCGGCCCCCGGATCACCTCCACCCGTTCCACATCGGAAGCAATATAAGCATCGGGTAAAGGATGACCAAAGATGCCCATGTATTGTGGATTTCCGTTCAACAGTACCAATACTTGTGTATTTGGAGATCCCCCTACGCCACGGATGGTGATCTGCCCGGCAGCACCCTGAGCTACCCCGAAACCGGTGACACCACGCTCGGTAACAAAAAGTCCGGGAACCTGTTCGGTCAGCACAGGTAATAATGCCGATTCCGAACTCTCCATAATCGTTTTGCTGTTGACTACCGACAGAGTCAGTGGAACGTAATTCCTCGATACAGCTACCCGTGTGCCAGTCACCACCACTTCATTGATTTTGATAGTGTCCTGCAC
>WFSC01000469.1 GCA_015486185.1 Bacteroidales bacterium
GCCAGTCCTTCGTAGTAAACCGGATCCACATCCACATAAAAATCTTCCTTTTCAGATTCTACCGGCTGATAGGGAGCATATTTTTTGTAGGGGGTATGAATGACGCCGATGGGTTTACAGTTCATGGTTTACAGTTCATGGTTTACAGTTCATGGTTTTTAGTTCGTGGTTAGTGGTTTGTAGTTTGTGGTTCAACGTTCATCGATCAACGTTCATCGTTTCTTTCCCAAACCGGAAGTTTGAAATGATCTCCACGGATCTTCAGCACATCACGCAGCCAGTCTTCCGGATAACCTACCGAACGGGGCCGGCCTTTGTCATCCTGTACATAACCATCGTTGTATTTCCTGATCAGGTCGTAACCTAATTGTTTCCACCTGTCAACAACTTCTTCCCCGTGTGAAACACTGTAGTCTGTCAGAAAGCGTATAGCTGTTTCAGGGTCTGTCTTCATAAGTTCGGTAGCAGCTTTTTCTATTGCCGGCTGGTAGGCAAAGAAATCATCTTCCAGTTCTTTCTGAACTTTTTGAATATCCTTTATCATATACGAATATTTGATATTGGCATAATTAGCCACGAAATTAAATACCCACCAGGCAGAGTTCCAGGAGAATTCATGCATGTTACCCGTAGCAAAGGATTTTGGGATATCGGTTATGCCGCAATACAGCGGGACATAGCAGGTGGTATAGCTGTCATCCAGACCATACCAGTAAACACCGCCTATGGGATCGGGCAGCCAGTCCCTGGCTTGTGAAACAAAGGTAAAAGCTGCCTGCTGGGTGGAAATGGGTCTTTCCCAGGCATATTCCACACTGTCAACGGTCCAGGTAATAGGGCGCCAGCGATTGGGGGTGTGAAAGGGACCGGCATCCACTCCTTTGGTCATATCGTAGGGTGTCCCTTCATAGTGATCACGCATCAGGGACATAACATCACGTACTGATAATTTTTTGTCCGGTTTGATGAACAGGGGATAAGGTTTTGCATCCTGAACTCCACGGCAGAAATCGGGTGACAGGTTAAGGGAAGGGGCACTGCGCCGGAAAATGCTCCACACCCTGCTGGCACAATACCTTCTTTTGCCGGGGGTGACCACATCATAGGCCTCATTGAAACGGAAAGGTTTTCCTGATTTTTTATTATAGTAACCTTTTTTTACGGCGAAACTGATCACATTTGGGGAATAAAGACAATGATCCGGGTCATTCAGCGGAAATTCGCCGATGCGCGACATGTTGGCATGGGCGCTGATGTATCCGTCCGGTACCCGCAAGGCCACCCACACGGCACCTTTTCCTCCGGGGCCAGTTCCCTGGATCTCCATATACCATACTTCTTTTGGATCGGCGATAGAGAAAGATTCACCTGTACTTGCATATCCGCCTTCTTCAACGAGCTTCCCGATTACTTCAACAGCTTCACGTGCCGTTCTGGCCCGTTGCAGGGTCAGGTTCATCAGGGTCCAGTAATGCAATGCTGCATCCGGATTCTGTAACTCAGGCCGGCCGTCGAAAGTGGTTTCTGCAAAAGAAACCTGATGCTCATTCATCAGTCCTACCACCGCATAGGTATGTGCTACCTGCTTGATCCGGTGAATGTGTCCGTTGCGATCTTTGTATTCCAGGTATTCATCCGGCGCATGGTCCTTTGCCGGAGTATATCTCAGATGCGGCAGAAACTCCCCGTCACAGGAATAGGTAATGATCACAGAGCCGTCAGTAGTGGCTCCTTTACTTACCAAAATATTGGTGCAGGCTTCGGTCCGGTTAAATGCAAATAACAACAATAACATAAATGCCGATTGTATAATCCGTCTTTTCATATTTATAATTTTTGTTGGTGAACAACCTGAAAAATTCTGTTGATAAAAATAGGTTATATTTTTATAAAAAAGAATATGATGGTAAGATTATTCATAATCCTCCGGGAAATAAAAGATAAATTAGAATAATTCTAAATAAAATCTTATATTTGTAACAAATACTTAAATATTAATACTATGAAAAAATTTTGGTTATTCTTTATTTTTGTGGGTTTTGCATCCTTTGCCATAGCCCAGGAAGCAAGTAAGTCATTTTATGATTTTACGGTAAAAAACATTGACGGATATAACTATCCGTTATCGCAACTAAAGGGGAAAAAAGTAATGGTGGTGAACACCGCCAGCAAATGTGGTTTTACGCCCCAATACAAGGATCTGGAAGAGTTATATGAAAAGTACAAGGATAAAAATTTTGTGATCATTGGATTCCCTGCCAATAATTTTGCCAATCAGGAACCCGGATCCAACAGTGAAATCAAAAAATTTTGTACGGAACATTATAGGGTAACTTTTCCCATGATGGCAAAAATTTCCGTAAAAGGGAATGATATACATCCCTTGTACAAATGGCTTACCAGTAAAAAAGAAAATGGCGTAATGGACTCAAAGGTAAAATGGAACTTCCAGAAATACCTGATTGATGAAAACGGTCATCTGGTAGCCGTGATCTATTCAAAGGAAAAACCCACATCCCAGCGTATAATTAACTGGATCGAAGGAAAAGGATGGGAAAAGTGACAATGTAACTTAAGTCACGAATAGTATTAGATTTGTTTATTACTTTTCCGGTAAATAAAAATTGCAAATTATGGATGCCTGGTGGTTTTCGTATGTTGTTTTGCCTCTGTTGATATTTTTTGCCCGGATCACTGATGTGACCCTTGGTACTATGCGTATAATATTGATATCCAAAGGGAAAAAGAAGATTGTTCCCGTATTGGCTTTTTTTGAGATATTAATCTGGATACTTGCCATCAGCAAAATCTTTCAAAACCTGAAAAATCCGGCATGTTATATAGCTTATGCAGCAGGTTTTGCTACAGGAACCTATGTGGGTATGTTGGTTGAAGAAAAACTGGCACTCGGGACACAACTGGTACGTATCATTACAAAGAAAGATGCGGGTGATCTGATAAGGATCCTGAAAGAGTATGGTTATGGAGTTACGTCAGTAGATGCCAAAGGGGTAAAAGGTCCGGTAAATATTGTATATTCCGTTACGGATCGGAAAAGGATACCTGAGTTGGCAGGCATTATCCACAATTTCAATCCCAATGCTTTTTATTCTGTTGAGGATATACGGTATGTGGAAAAAGGGACTTTTCCACAGCCCGTGCCTTCGTTGTTTAAGCCAAAGTTGTTTCGCAGAGGCAGGAAAGGCAAGTAGGGATACGTTGTTATTCACTTTGTTGACAACACTGCACAGTCCTTGTCCATCAGGATGTTTTATTCTTTTGTAATAAAATCTCTCCTTATTCGTCATCCAGGTGAACCACAAAATCTCTTACTAACCAACTAAAACCAAATGATTATGAAAAAAAGAGGATTGCTTGTTGTAGTAGCTGTCTTGCTTACAACAGCGGTATGGGCCCAGGAAAATTCGGCGGAACAGATCTTTAAAGAATATGCCGGAAACGAGGAATGCACTACATTGACCGTAAACAAGAATGTATTGCATCTAGTGGCAGATCTCAAAAGTGAGGAGCCGGAAGTCAAGGAGAGTTCATTGCAGGATTGGAAAACGTGAAGATCTCTCAGCTTTTTCGTCCGGATATTTCGTATAAATTTGTCTGTGCCGGAACCTGCC
>WFSC01000470.1 GCA_015486185.1 Bacteroidales bacterium
ATTCGTAGCAGGGCCCCGTTAAGACTGGGTTTCGGAGGAGGCGGCACCGACGTGTCTCCGTATAGTGATGAGTTTGGTGGTTGTACGTTGAGCGCCACCGTAAATATGTATGCCTATTGTACTATCGAGCCTACGGATAACGGAGTGGTTGAATTTGTTGCTCCCGATCTGAAAAAACATTTTAATTCACTGGCAACGAACCAACTTCCCATAGACAGGGATCTGCCTCTTCATACCGGGATCTATAATGAGATGGTAAAAAATTATCACCGGAACAAGCCCCTTTCCTTTCGTATGGTAACCTATTCGGACGCCCTGCCGGGATCGGGACTGGGATCGTCTTCCACCATGGTAGTGGCTATCCTGCATGCTTTTGTCGAATGGTTACGGCTCCCCTTGGGGGATTATGACCTGGCACGAATAGCGTATAAGATCGAAAGGGAAGACCTGGGATTAAAAGGAGGAAAACAGGACCAGTACTCTGCCGCATTCGGCGGGATAAATTTTATGGAATACAATGGCGACAAGGTGATCGTAAACCCCTTGCGGATTAAACCCTGGGTGAAAAATGAACTGGAAGATTCGCTGGTATTGTTTTATACGGGACAGTCAAGGGATTCGTCCATGATCATAGAAGAACAAATAAAAAATGTACGGGGGAAAGCCCCGGAGGCGCTGGAGGCGATGCATGAAACCAAAAGTATTGCCATAGAAATGAAAGAAGCCATCCTTACCGGAGATATTGACCGCTTTATGGATTGTGTGAGACGGGGATGGGAATCCAAGAAAAAGGCTTCGTCGGTGATCACTAATGAAAAACTGGAGCAGGTCTATCATTATGCTATGCAGCACGGGGCCCGAGCCGGAAAAGTGTCGGGCGCAGGTGGCGGGGGATTTTTTATGTTCTTTGTGGATATCCCACGTAAACCCGACTTTGTCAGAGATATGGAAAGTTATGGCGGGAAAGTGATCATCCCTAAATTTGTGGAAAACGGGTCGGAGGCCTGGACCCTGGCAGATGCTGTATCTGACATTACCCGGAAGACAGATAAATAATATTCACCACACAATACTCGTTTCTCAGAGCTGTTTTTGAGATTTGATTATTGATGATAGGATATTATTTGGAAATTGTATGTTGGAATTTTAAGCATCACTATGGAAGCAATTATCCTTGCAGGAGGTTTCGGTACAAGGCTGAAAAAACTGAATCTTGACGTTCCCAAACCCATGGTGCCGGTAGCCGGGAAACCCTTTCTGGAGTACCTGATGACTTACCTTGCATTTTATGCAGTTGATCATGTCATTCTATCGGTAGGCTATTTGGGGGATAAGATCGAAAAGCACTTCGGAACATCGTGGCGGGGGATGAGCGTTTCCTATGCCATCGAGGACCACCCGCTGGGAACAGGCGGAGGGGTGAAAAAAGCCATGCAACAATGCCGGGAAGATCCGGTATGGGTACTCAACGGAGATACATTCTTTGATGTAAACCTCCGGGATATGACTGCTTTTCATAAAAAAAACGGAAGTGCGTGTACGATTGCCGGGAAACGATTACAAAGTACTGAAAGATACGGGCTTATCCGTTATGATAGTAGTTTCAGGATCATAGATTTTGAAGAGAAAAATCCTGGTGTATCAGAAGGTGTGATCAACGGAGGTGTTTATCTTATCAATAAAAGAAGTTTCCTCGAAAAATCTTTACCTGAAACCTTTTCCATGGAACATGATTTTCTGGAGGTTTATGTCCGGAAAGAGAAATTTATGCTTTATCTTTCGGACGGGTATTTTATCGACATAGGCATTCCGGAAGATCTGAAAAAAGCACAGGATGACAGCAGACTCCTCGACAAATATGAATAAGGCCTTTTTTGTCGATCGCGACGGGGTGATCAACAAAGAAAAGAATTATGTACACCGAATAGAAGATTTTGAGTTTATCGACGGGGTTTTTGAAGCCCTTAAAGATGCCTGTGGCATGGGATACAATGTCATCGTGGTTTCCAACCAGGCAGGCATAGGCAGAGGGTATTATACGGAAGATGATTTCCGGCAACTGACGAACTGGATGGTGGAGGAGTTCCGGAAAAGAGACGTGGAGATCACGGATGTCTTTTTCGATCCGTATCATCCTGAGGATGGCAAGGGGAAATATAAAAAAGACAGTCTTCGGCGGAAGCCTCACCCCGGCATGATCTTCGATGCTGCAAAAAAATACAATCTGGACTTGCAGCAATCGG
>WFSC01000471.1 GCA_015486185.1 Bacteroidales bacterium
ACAAACCTACATAAATTTTTTCATGCAAATATACACATATAGCATGAAAAATTATATGACAGGTTCCCTTTTTCCATTTAATTCCATTTTCCCATTATTCCATTTAATTCCATTTTCCCATTATTCCATTATTCCATTTTTCCATTATTCCATTATTCCATTTTTCCACTTTTCCATTATTCCACTATTCCATTATTCCATTATTCCACTTTTCCACTTTTCCCTGCCTGCCCTGTTTGTGATTTTGGATTTGTGTTTTATCTTTGGTGTGTGTCACGATTGTTATTACGATGAAAAAGAAAAATATTTTCACGGAAATATATTTTTTCTTTCCGGTCCGCTTGTTCCTTGAGACATTCCGGAAAAATCACATGCTGATACTTTTCTGGCTATTTCTTTTTCTTTTCATCACAAAGGGTACCGGTTACAGGTATGGCATTTACTCCTTGTTTCTGGGGCCTGACTATCTGGAAAAGGTCAACTATCTCTCCTTCCTGATCTTTGGTTTTACCATTGGTATTTTCATTATGGCTTATCATATGTCATCATACATTACCAATGCCTATGAGTTTCCGGTCATAGCCACTTTCAGCCGGCCTTTTCTCCGTTTTTCGCTCAACAATCTCATTATTCCCATCGGATTTATTTTTACTTATCTTATATTAAGTTTTCAATATCAGCATGATTATCAATTATTGGACACCTTCCATATTCTGATCAACCTGGGATCTTTTCTCACAGGGATCATTGTTTTCTATTTACTGACCTTTGCTTATTTCCGGATCATGAACCATAGTCTGGAAAAAATATTTTCCCTTTCGGAGGGAAAGCTGGGACGCTGGAAGCTGACTCGTCCCATTCAGCGTATTCTTCAACAGGATATACTTTGGAAAGCAACCAAAGCCCCCATCCATAATGTCGGGGACACAAAAGTAGGGTTGTATCTACATTCTCCTTTTCAGGTCCGACGCGCTCCCTTACGGATCACTCTTCCTCCCTCGCAGGCCCAGCAGATACTGAACCGCAACCGGACATTTGCCGGCGTTTTTGCTTCTATTCTGCTTATCATTTTTATTATTATCGGCATCTATGTCAACAAACCCATCTTCGCTATTCCTGCAGGCGCCAGTATCATGCTCATGTTTTCCATAGCCTTGCTTCTTTATGACCTGTTTTATGTTATATTCAAGGAATATGCCCTGTGGTTCTTTCTTGGGCTTTTATTCCTTATCTTTTATATTATCAACAGCGGCATTATTGTGCACCGGGAAGGCCAGGCCTATGGTCTGATATACAATTCAAACACATCCAGGCAGCCTGTATCGCTGTCACCACGCAATGATATGTCGCAACAGGATTACAACCGTACCCTTGCTATACTTAACCGGTGGAAGAAGCGTATGGCTGAAAAAGGGGACACGCTGCCCCGGATGGTTATTGTCAATAATTGTGGCGGCGGATTGAAAGCGGCCCTATGGAGTTATTATTCCCTTGCTTATGCTGACAGTATTATGCAACACCGGTTATTGCCACATGTAGAACTAATGACAGGAGCTTCGGGAGGCATGTTCGGGGCTGCTTATCTGCGGGAACTTTATTTGCGAAAACAAAATGGATATCCCGGCGCTGACTCATTGACCCGGCGTTTCATGGATCTTTCGAAGGATATGCTCAACCCCATGGCACTGCATCTGGCTTTGAAAGACTGGTTTTTCACTTTTCAGACCTTCGAATATAACGGACAGATATACAGGCGTGACCGGGGATGGGCCCTGGAAAACAAATTCAATCTCAATACCGGATCCATACTGGATAAACCGCTTATCAGCTACCGGAAGCCCGAAGAGGAAGCCCGCATACCCATATTGTTTCTAACGCCCACCACACTGAACTCAGGTCAGCAATTGCTTATCTCTCCTCTTCACACGTCTTATATGTGTGGAAAACCTTCCCTGAAACGTTTTCCTTCGATGATCGAGTTTCTTCGTACCTATCAAAATGCCGGGTCCGAACATCTCCGTTTTACCTCGGCGCTCAGATTAAATGCCACCTACCCTTTCATCACACCGGTGGCTTCCCTGCCCGGCACACCGTCCCTTCAGATCACAGATGCCGGTCTGCGTGACAACTTCGGATACCTGGCCAGTCTGCGTTTTTTATATGTTTTCCGTAAATGGATCAATGAAAACACCCGGGGCATTATTTTTATAAGTGTTGGCATAGATAAGAAAAACAAAATGATGAATGCCACCGCCAATATTTATGAAGATTTCTTTAATATTCAGTTGCTGAATGGGCAGGAGATGATATATCCGGTAAGATCCCTGCTTCATGTGGATTTCGATGTACTTACGCTAAACCTTAATGAAATAAATCAACGTATTTCGTTGAGCTGGCATCTGACCCTTATGGAAAAGGAATATGTCAAAGCCTCTATTTTTACCAAAGACAACCAGCAAACATTAAAGAAACTGCGATCGTTGATCGGAGGCCAATGAATGAATGAGTGAATGAGTGAATGAGTAAATGAGTGAATGAATGAGGGGGTTATTCTTCGTTTTGTTTCAGGTAATTATGTACTGCTTTAAGAATATTTTTACGGGTCACCAGGCCGATTACTTTTTGCGGATTACCGGGGTCAACCACGGGTGCCCTGCCTATATTTCTGGTTCCCAGTTTTTCCAAAGCTTTTCGCAGGCATTCATCCGGATAGGAAACGACCAGATCTGTTGACATGATCTCCCGCACCGGGTGGTCTTGTTTTCCGTCAGCCAGTGCTTTGTTAATATCCTTGTGGGTGACCATTCCCAGTAACAAACCCTGGTCATCCAGCACAGGAAATCCCCGGTGCCTGGTTTTTTTGATCATCAGTCCGGCTTCTTTCACACTTTGTCTTTCATTCACTGCGATTACATCCCGGGACATGGCTTCAGAGACCAGAATAATATCCAGTACATCCGGCTGACTGGTCAGCGAGGTATCAATACCGCGCCTGGCCAGTTTCATGGTATAAATGGATTCACGGGACCATCTTCTCAGCACCAGGGTAGAGATCACCACTGCTGTCATCAGCGGAAGGATAATTTTGTAATCGCCTGTCATCTCAAAGAGGATCAGGATAGCAGAGATGGGAGCCTGGGCTGCGCCGGCAAATACAGCAGCCATTCCAATCATGGCACTGGCACCTGGACTGATAGCTATAGCGGGGAACAGGATCATGGTTATCTTACTGAAGACTACCCCCAGCATAGCACCTATAAAAAGGGAAGGAGCAAAAATCCCCCCTGATCCGCCCGATCCAAGCGTTATGGAAGTTGCCAGTAATTTGGCAAATGCCAGTATCAAGGCCAGGACAGCGGCAACCTTGCCATATAATGCCAGCTCGATAGATTTATAACCCACACCGAATATCTGAGGATAATACAACCCTATCACGCCTATTGCCAGTCCGCCGATAGCCGGTTTCAGAAATCCAGGAACAGGAATTGAGTCAAAAATATCTTCCGTTTTATAGAGCGTAAAAATAAACAGGTAAGCAGCAATGGCAGTAAAAAAACCGAATACAAGATAAAACAAAATCTCCCAGGGGGTATTCATCTGGTAAGAAGGAACCATAAAAGACGGATTATTCCCAAGGTAATAACGAGACACTACGGTAGCCAGCACAGAAGCAAGTACGACGGATGATAAATGCCTGGGCGCATAGCTCCGCATAATGATCTCCAGGGCGAAGAAGATGCCTGCCAGGGGTGCATTAAAAGTAGCAGCTATACCCCCACCGGCTCCACAGGCTACCAGAATTTTCACCTTTTCCCTGGGCAAATGGAATATCTGACCCAAGGAGGATCCCAGGGAACTCCCGATTTGCACAATAGGACCTTCCCTGCCTACCGACCCTCCCGATCCGATGCAGATAGAGGAAGCCAATGACTTGATCACAGCCACCCGGAAACGGATCCTGCCTCCCTCCCTGTCCACGGCATACATCACTTCCGGCACCCCATGGCCCTTTGTCTCGGGGGCAAGGTAATAAACCAAAAAACCCACGATCAGTCCACCGACAGCCGGAATGAGAACAATATAAAACGGACTGATATTTTGCAGAAGCTTCTGACCATCCGTAAAGAAAAAGATGTTAAACTCCCGGATCAGCCACCGGAAAATAACAGCTCCATAACCCGCTCCTATACCGGCCAATACGGCAAAAAATAAAAGAAATGCCGTATCCGAAGTCCTGAATAGATAAATCAATTCACGATACCTTTTTTTCATCGGAAACAGGTTTTTTTCCGAAATAATCAATAAATATACAAGGAATTATCCGGATGATTGAATATCGAAACAAAATATTTTGTTTTTTTGACGTATAAACAAACCATCTAATACCAATTAATATGAACTATACATTTTCATCCCGTAACAGGATTTTTTTTCTCTTGTCATTTCTGGTATCAATTGTAGTTTTACAAAGTGCATGTAATTCCGGGACTCATAAAAGAAATCTGTCAGCCGGAATAAGAATGCCTTACAATAAAATACTTAAACCGGCAGGCAAAACCATCATTTTCGGAGATTCTTCTCTTGAAAATCATGCCATGGATATAGTTTTATCTCCCGACGGAAAATATGCTGCCATAGAAGAACGATACAGCATTGTTATCCTGAGTACGGAAAAAGATACGATCATTCAACAACTTTCGGTAAGAAGCAATATATTACATACGGCCAATACCTATTCAGGCATTCTCTGGACAAGCATTCATAATAAGTCCACACTTTTCTGGGGAACACAAAACACAGTTATCAGGGCTGTCTGGGACAGTTTGAAACTCACTGTCGTTCAGACCTACCATTTCGATCCTATAAGAGAGGCACGTGCCTCTCTTCCCAATGAGATGGTCCTTGCCGGAACGGATGATCATCCCGTATTGTTTATTGTATTAAATGGTAATGACCGTTTGGCCAGACTTGATCTGGATTCGGGAGAAGTCATATGGCAGGCGCCCACAGGTCTGGCACCATACGGTATTGTTCGCGCCGACGGAAAATTATATGTCACTAACTGGTCAGGTAGTGTTCCTTTAGACACGACCCAAACCACGGCAGGTATTCCCTGGGGTAAAGCGCTGGTGGATCCGGTTACAGGTGTGGTAAACTCAGGTTCCGTTAGTGTGCTTGATCCGGCTACAGGCAAAACATTAAAAGAAATTCCTGTCGGATTGCACCCCAACGACATTGTCGTTTCACCGGATGAAAAATTTGTTTATGTAGCTAATGGAAACGAAGACTATATTTCCGTTATCAGCACACAAACCAATGAAGTTACCGGTAAAATATCCGTACGCCTGATGCAGGAAAAGAATCCTTACTTCGGAGATTCACCGAATGCCCTTGCCATCAGTTCGGACGGGAAGACATTGTATGTAGCCAACGGTATGGACAATGCACTGGCTGTTATTAAACTCGGGAAGAAAATCTCTTCCGGGAGTATGGAAGAAAAAAGTATGCTGGACGGATTTATTCCTACCGGGGCTTATCCCGGGGGTATTGCTCTGGCAGAGAATATGAAAAAGATATATGTAGCCGACATTGAAGCCCTTGGAGCCCGCACACGTTTTGACAAGATGCATGCCACTGGAAAGAAAGCGTCCAAGAATGGGGCATATAATGCCCACCGGATGATGGCCATGATCTCGGTCATACCATTTCCGGATGATACTCAACTGAGCACCTGGACAAAAACCGTACAGGAAATAAATAATCTGAACCGGCTGGCGCTGGCTTCCCTGCTGCCACGCAAGAACAGGAAACCTGTCCCTGTACCCGAACGAATCGGAGAACCTTCCGTATTCAAACATGTTCTTTATATCATCA
>WFSC01000472.1 GCA_015486185.1 Bacteroidales bacterium
TCAGTATTCTGTTGGGGACGCCCTTCGCCATATTTGGAGCTATGTTGTTCCTTTTTGTTGCACGGTTTTTCAGCGAGACATTCGAGAACAATGTTTTTGCCCAAATCTCTTTTGTGATGCTTATCGCTATGGCTGCAAAAAATGCTATCCTGATCGTAGAGTTCGCCAAAATGAAGTTTGACGAGGGGGAGTCATTATTCGATGCGGCTATGGAAGCAGCCCGGTTGCGTTTCCGGCCTATTCTGATGACGGCATTCTCGTTCATTTTTGGGGTCTTCCCCCTGGTAATGGCTACCGGTGCCGGAGCAGAAGCAAGAAAAGTTATGGGAATGGCTCTTCTTGGGGGAATGACCGTTGCCACTATGCTGGGGGTCTTTCTCTATCCAATGTTATTTGTTTTCATAGGGAAAATTGCCGGGTATGAGAAAAAAAGAGATAAGGCAAAATAATCATTCTGTAAAAATTTTAGGGAAGATGAAAAAAATATTTATTCTTACTTTGATTATGTTCCTGGGATTTTACGGGTGTATGGTTGGTCCTGATTTTCAAAAACCCGTGGTAGATGCCCCGGCACGGTATCATTATGATAGTTCTACAGTGGTTGATACGGTTTTGAATCTTGAATGGTGGTCCCTGTTTAATGACAGTATCCTGGAGCGTCTTATTGATACGGCCCTGGTAAAAAACCAGGATGTGCTGATTGCTGCTTCCAGAGTGCAGGAAGCGCGGTACGTGGTTGGATATACAAAATCCGATCAGTATCCCTCTTTTGGTTATACAGGGGAAGGTAGCCGTAATAAATTATCTCTTTTGGGAAATGAACCTTCAACTTTTAATAGTTTTTCTGCTTTGGGCAATGTGAACTGGGAGCTGGACTTCTGGGGTAAATACCGAAGAGCTACAGAAAGTGCCAGGGCACAGTTACTAGCCGGTGAGTATGGTAAAAGAGCCGTCATGGTAAGTCTGATTTCGGAAGTGGCAACAAATTATTTTTTATTGCTGGATTACAGGGCCAGACTTGAAATCTCCAGATACACTCTCCTGACCAGACAAAAGGGATTGGAAATTATGAAAGCAAAATATCAGCATGGGACAATTCCCGAGATCGATTTGAACCAGGCTGAAATACAAGAGGCGATTGCAGCAGCGGCTATTCCTTCCTTTGAACGCCTGGTAGCCAAAACAGAGAACGCTTTGCAGGTACTGCTGGGACAAAATCCCGGCCCTCTGACCAGTGTAAGCAGACTGGATCAGATTATGCCCCCTGATTCAGTCCCTGCAGGTTTACCTTCCCGGCTTATCGAGAGGCGTCCGGATATTCTGCAAATAGAACAGATCCTGGCCTCCCAAACTGCCAGGATCGGTATAGCCCAGGCAATGCGCTTCCCTTCTTTCAGTCTGACAGCATCCCTGGGCCTGGCTAGTGGAGAGCTCTCTTCTTTTTTGTCTTCCAACTCTGCTACCTGGTCTTTCAGTGGTGGATTGGTAGGGCCTTTATTTAATTTTGGGAAAAACAAAAGACGTGTTGAAATTGAAAGACAAAGGACCGAACAGGCCCGCCTGAACTACCAGAAAACCGTGCTGAATGCCTTTAAAGAGGTTGAAGATGCACTGGTGGAGGTTCATACTTATACCAAAGAATTATCTTCTTTACAACGGCAGTTAAAAGCAGCTTCGAATGCTGCCAGACTTTCTAATGAAAGATACAACGGAGGAGTTACCAGTTATCTGGAGGTGCTGGATTCGGAACGTTCTCTATTTAATGCACAACTGTCTGTAGCTGAGACCTATCAACAGGAGCTAAATGCGTATGTGCGATTATATAAGGCCCTTGGGGGGGGCTGGATATCCAGGGCTGAAAAAGATCAAACACAATAACAATACCTCAGCCAAAAGAAAAAATCTACGTAGGGGACTACGTAGAAATGCTGTAATGTGCAGTATAGTAGCCTTTTACCAAGATGATTTTTCGAAACTTGGTTTTAATTTCTGGCAGGTATTTCCTTTTTCTTCCCGGACTTTGTTTCTGACGGGTCAAAACGTCTGATCTTATAATTGATCGCTGCAATAAAGATACTCATAAACGGGCTGATCAGATTGAAAAAGGCAAAAGGCAGATAAGTGAGGGTGGGTACCCCGAGAACGGTAGATTGTGTAGCACCTCCCGTATTCCATGGAATAAGGACGGAGGTAACCGTACCGGCATCTTCAAGGGTACGGCTCAGCAGCTCGGGTTTGTAACCTTTTTCGCGATAAGTTTTGGCAAACATACGGCCCGGCACTACAATGGAAATATATTGGTCGGAGGCTGTAATGTTAAAAAAGATACATGTAACAACGGTAGAAGTGACCAGGGAAGTAGTATTCCGGACAAAGCTCAGGATACTTTTTGAGATGCGAATCAGGAAGTTACCGGATTCCATAACGCCGCCAAAGATCATAGCAGAAAGTATGAGCCAGATGGTATTGAGCATGCCTGCCATGCCTCTTGTGGCCAGCAGATGGGTGACAATAGGGCTGTTGGTTGGAATATCCACCGGTCCGAACATGGCTTTCATACTGGCGATCCAGGCGATTTTTGCATAGCTGCCTCCGGTAGCAGCTACCTGCCGGATCACCTGGGGCTGGAAGATAAGAGCAAATAGCACGCCCAGAAGAACCCCTGTTAACAGGGCAGGCACCGGCGGCACCTTTTTTACAATTATATAGATCAGGACCACAGGTACAACCAGCAGTACGGGAGAGATATAAAATGTATCTTTTAGTGCAGCCATAACATCGGCCACATCTGTATGACTGGCCGGGTAGTGCAAGGTAAATCCGATGATAAGAAAAGCGACCATGGCCAGCGTGATGGAAGGCCATGTAGTGATGACCATATAACGGATATGCGTAAATATATCTGTGCCTGCCATAGCAGGGGCCAGATTTGTGGTGTCGGAGAGCGGCGACATCTTGTCTCCGAAATAAGCGCCGGAAATAATGGCGCCGGCAACCAATCCGTCATGAATATGCAGGGTACGGCCAATACCCATAAGAGCGATCCCTATGGTGGCAATGGTTGACCAGGAGCTACCCGTTGCCAGGGATACCAGAGCGGAAATAAAAATGGCTGCAAAAAGGAAGATCCTTGGATTCAGAATCTCCAAACCATAATAAATAAGCATAGGGACTACCCCGCTTATCATCCAGGTGCCTGCCAGGGCCCCGATTAAAAATAAGATCAGTATGGCCGGCATGGCTGAGCTGATGCTTCGTACTATGCTGGCTTCCATTTCTTTCCACCGTATGCCGGTATGGAAAGCTACAAGACCCGCGATGGATGCTGCCAGAAGCAATGCCATCTGATTGGCACCCGACAAGGTATCGGTTCCAAAAAAACGAACATTCAGATACAGGAAGAGGATCAAAAAAACGAGAGGCAGGGAGGACTGAAAAAGGGTAGGATCTTTTTTTTCCTCCGGGTGGTTCATTGTTGTTTCTTGATTTAAATGTATAACCCTTTTTCAGAAAATTCACTTACTTATGAAACAGGAAACGGGTGATCTTTCGTAAGAAGGAGGCAGATTTTTCTTCTTCTTCATAGTAACCCTGCCCGTATCCATAACTGTATCCATAACCGTAATGATAGCCATACCCATAACCGTACCCATAGCCATAACTGTATCCGTAATAACTGGATAGTTTGATATCGTTGACCAGGATGGATAGTTTTCTCAGGTCCTTTTTTTCATAAAGATCATCAAGATAAGGTATGACATCTTTGTTGGAATAGTTTTGTCGTACCAGATATAGTATGGTATCCGAATGCGGGATCAGGAGGAGGGTATCCGTAACAATGGCCAGGGGAGGAGTATCTACCACGATGTAGTCGAACGCTTTTTTGGCCCGCTCAAAAAACTCTCCCGTCCGGGTTGATCCCAACAGCTCGGCAGGATTGGGAGGTACAACGCCTGATGTGGCTATATACAGGTTTTCAATATCCGATGGATGGATCATTTCTTCATAGGTGTGCTGATTGGCCAGGTAAGAGCTTAATCCTAACTCATTGTTCATCTGGAAATCGCGATGGATTTTGGGTTTCCGAAGGTCAAAACTGGCCAGTAATGTTTTCTTCCCTGACATGGCAATAATAACAGCCAGGTTCTCGGCAGCAAAGGTTTTCCCTTCGCCGCTGATCGTGGAGGTTACTAAAATGATCTTTTCATTTTTTTCCTTCAGTTTATATTGCAGATTGGTACGTAATGCCCTGAAAGATTCAGCCAGTGCTGACTTGGGATGAGTGATCACCGGAATATTTTCTTCTGTGCTGTTATGTCCTATTGTACCGAGTATCGGGACCTTTGTCTTGGACTCAATGTCTTTTTTATCAACGATCTTGTTATTAAAATATTCCAGCAACAGGAGAATGGTCAGGGGTATGAGAAAACCCAGTACCAACGCGATCATATAATTCAATGAGGTTTTTGGTTTTACCCTGCTGGCATTTTCCGGACGGGCAATATCGAGAACTTTGTTGTCCGGTACATTGGAGGCTTTGGCAATGCCGGCTTCAGCCCGTTTCTCAAGCAAATAAGTATATATCTCATTATTAATATTGTAAACCCTTTCTATTCCCAGGAGCTTTCGTTCCTTGATGGGAAGCTTCTTGATTTGAACGGTCAGTGAATCAATATTCTTATCAACATCTTTGATGTTCAGTTCTGTCGAGTGGATCAGGCTTCTTACGTTATCGATCAAAAGCTTTCGTGTGTCCATTATTTTATGGTTGATCAGTTGCAACGTCGTTGAATTCGGTTGGGTACTTAACTGAAGATCTGTTTTTTGTCCGTACAATTCAATTAATTGCTGGATCAGGGATATTAAAACAGGATCATTGATGCCAGCAACTGAAGGAGCAACCATCTCAGAGACATCAACAGAATTTTCTAAAAACTTCAACACATATTGATAATAATTTTTTTGTATCTCCAGCAACGCCTTATTGGATTGAAAAGAACTTATTTTATCATAAATAGCCATTCCTTCCTTACTGATATCAATAATATCATTATTTATGCGGAAATTCTCGAGGTTGGTCTCTGCCTTTGCGAGAGAATCCACAATCTTTTTCATTTGCGAATCAATGAATTTAATGGTATTGATGGCAATCCTGTTCTTTTCCTCCAGGCCGGACCGGATATAGACCTCTCCCAATTGGTTCAGGTAGTCACATTCCTGTTGGGCAACAGGTCCCTGTGTAGTCAGGATCAGTATGGATCCTTTCTTATCATTTACCGTGATGCTTAGTTTTCCTTTATATCTGTTGGTCAGGGAGTTCAGGTCATTTATAATAAAGTAATACTTGTTGGATAATTGTTCTTGCGGATTGAAAGACCCGGGGTTCCTCAAGTGAATCCTGAATGAAAAATTATCATTAATAAATTGATCTCCGAAATGTAATGTCGTATCAATATTCATCCCTTCGTCAATGGTCATCCTGTATTTATCTTTGGATAAAATAAAGATATTGATGCGGTGGCCGCGTAGCTGAACATGGGAGGTATCTATATCAACAACAAAGGGAGACCGGGTATAAAGTTGGGATTCCTTGATCCCTCTTCTTCCGACAAGCACATAGGTGATCTCAAAATCCTTTAGATCCAGGAGGGTTTTATGGGCTAAGGAATAGGATTGAAGAATCCCCATTTCATTATAAATATTCTTTTTACTCCGGAAAATATCCATCCCCTCAATAACATTTTCATATCCGGACAGTTGCCCTTTGCCTGCTTTTTGGTCATCGCGTACAATAATAGTAGAGGTAACACTATAAACAGGATCGGCATAACGGTTAACGAGGTAAGCTATTGCAAGTGCGAAAAACATGGCAATGGCAAACCAATACCAGTTGTATAGAATCTTGAAAAGAAATTTTTTCAGATCAATGCTTTCTTCTTGTATAAAAGGATATTCTGCAGGAGTTTCCATTGAAGCTATTTGATAAAGGATAATACAAGAATCAGTGTCGAGACACTGGTCAGGAGCAAGCTGAATATAGGGATGTTGATACGGAAAGGTTTACTTTTAATAGGCTCCACGTAAACAATGTCATTGGGTAAGAGAAAAAATGCATCTGACGTAAGAAACTTGGTGTTTGTCAAATTGATCCGGTAAACCGTTGATTTTGTCTCCCCGGGACGCAGAACCAATACCTTTTCCCTGTTACCGTAATCTGTAATATCGCCGGCACGGGATATGGCTTCCAGAATAGTTAACTGATTATTGAAGTTGGTGTATGTGCCTGGTTTTTTGACCTCTCCCAATACGGAGTATTTAAAACTAACCAATTTAACATCCACGGTTGCATTTCTCAGAATCTTATTTGTTTGTGCCTGGATGGCATTTTTTGCTTCCTCAATTGTCAGGCCGGCTACTTCAACATTTCCCACAAAAGGAACGGTTACATATCCCGAATCGTTAACGGAGTATCCGTAAATATAAAAGCTCTGCGCATTATTAAAGAGATTCTGCTGGTTGGTACTAAAATTGGGATTGTATATCTGGTTGATATTGGGATCCATACTCATGAGCCGTATATAAAGAATGTCACTGGGCTGGATCTTGTAATCCGGGGTTCGCTGTTTGGAAACCTCAGGGGACTTAAGGGTATCAATATCCTGCAAATAAATTAATTGCTTTTGTGATGTACACGAGGAAAAAAACATTAAAATAATGATTATACCCCCCAAAAAATACCTGATCATACGTGTTAGATTATAAGTAAGTGCAAACTTAATGATTATTTAAGATTTCTACAAAGTAAAACATCTTAAAATAAATATTAAACATCAATCTGGCATGATATTAGTATTATCTTTTAAAAATGTTTTGATTAACTTTGTTAAATAGGAGATAAATGAATATGAATGTGCCTTTTGATTTCTTTTCGGTTGAAAAAAAGGATACAATTCCCGGGAAAGGAAAGGTACTTATTTCCGAGCCTTTCCTGGCAGATGCCTATTTTAAAAGATCCATTGTATTATTGGCAGAATATAATAATGAAGGCGCTTTGGGTTTTGTGTTGAATAAACCTGTAAATCTGACAGTCGATAAACTTGTAAAAGATTTTCCGAAGAATGATATATCCGTATCATTGGGAGGACCGGTATCTACCAATACACTCCATTATATTCATACCCTCGGAGATATGCTTCCGGAGAGTAAACATATCTTCAGTAATATTTATTGGGGAGGCAATTTTGAATCTTTAAAGAAACTGATAGAACAAGGTTTTGCTACCAGTAACACTGTGAGGTTCTTTGTGGGATATTCGGGGTGGAATGCAGGGCAACTGGAAAGAGAACTGTCAGAAAATTCATGGGTGATCGCCAGAATAAATTCCAACAGGATTATGACAGCACATAATCAGGGTACATGGAAAAATGTGTTAAGGGATATGGGGAAAAAGAAATACCGGCTATGGGCTGATTTTCCTGAAAATCCCGGCCTGAATTAAAGTCCCATTTGGGAAAAAAATAAATGGATCAATGCCGGATTCATTAGAACAGGATAGAAAAACCCAAACAACGCTCCGGCAAAGTGAGCTTCATGATTGATATGTTGCCCGCTTTTCTTTGCCATGTATTGTGAGTAAATCAGATAAAGAATTCCGAACACTATCCCAGGAATGGGAATAAAATAAAAATAGATGAGATTTTTTGGCTGAAAGAAAATGCTGATAAAAACAACGGCCGAGACGGCACCCGATGCTCCAACCGAATTATACCAGCTATCCTTTTGATGACGGATAATGGATGGTATGGCTGAAAAAAGGATACCCCCGCAATAAAGAATAAGATAATTTAGCGAAGGATGATTGATATAACCATGCAGCGCCAGTGCCTTAAGATATTTCTCGGTGAAAATCCCGAAGGAAAACAAAACAAACATGTTGACACCCAGATGGACCCAGTCGGCATGAATAAAACCGTGTGTAAAGATCCTCCAGTATTCCTTCTTATGTAAAAAAAGATATGGATTCAGTGTCATCTTATTGAAAAAATCACCATGACTGAATGCATAAACTGAAATAATACTGGTTACTATAATAATGGTGACGGTCATAATAGTGTGGGTTAGTGTAATATTTTAAATATTAACTCTTTAAGTAAATCACACTCGGTGGCTGTTGTATTACCCATTCCCTTTGCCCGGGCATCCATCTCACGTAATAGGGTGACAATGCCAGTGATCTGATGAAAGGTGAACTGATGGGCGGCCCTCTCATAATCCTTCAGAAAATACTCGGGTATCTTTAGGGCAGATGCTATTTTGGCTCTGGGCTCCTTTCTCAGATTGATATATATCAATAATTTGGAAAAGAAATAATACAGATATGAAATAGTCAGTATAAATGGATGCTCTTTATTACTTTTACAAAAATAAAATATAATCCGGTTGGCTTTTAGAATATTTTTGTCAATAATGGCCTTCTGTAATTCGATGTTGTTATAGTCTTTACTGAACCCGATATATTTTTCGATATATTCCGGAGTGATCCTGCGTTCTTTCTCAGGAAGTGAAACGACAAGCTTATCCAGTTCATTGACTATATTGGAAAGGTTGTTCCCGATATGCTCTGATAAAAGCATAGCTGTATTGTAATCTATGGTAAGTCCCTTCTGTGATGCATAATTAATGATCCATTCCGGTATCTGGTTATCATATAATTTTTTCGATTCAAAAACCAGACAATGTTCCGATTTGGAAAGGGTCTGGTAAAATTTTGTCCTTCGGTCCGGTTTCCTGTACTTATAATTAATAACAAGAATGGTGCTTGGGGAGGGTTGATCTATATATTCAACCAAAGGTGGTTTCTTCGTTTTGGAACTTTTACTTTTGGTTCCGTTACGGGGTGCGTATTGTTGTTCTGAGAACTCTTTTGGCTTTATCATTTCCTGGGCCTCTTTCACGATGATGACCTGGTGACTGGCCATCATGGGGAATCTTCTTGCTGTCTCGATAATGGTAACGGGATCTGTATCCTTTCCATAAAATATTTGCAGATTGAAAGCTTTCTCGGATTCGGCAAGCACGTTCTGTTCAATAAAGTCTGAGATCATATCAATATAATAA
>WFSC01000473.1 GCA_015486185.1 Bacteroidales bacterium
AGACAGCACCAAAGCAAATCGCCCGCAGGTAAGCGAGCCTGCGAGACTCCGGGGGCGGGCTCCTACTTGCTTATGGCGACCACGCCGGGCAATCTCCCCGTTATTCCTTAACCCGGGCCGGACCAAAATTTCAGGCCACAACCACAACAGATAAGCGTAGACTTCGAACGATGAAAATATCCCTGAATAACAACGTGCCACAGACCATTTTCAGACAAAATCCTTGTATCTTTTACACATTATGTATTCAGTATGAATAGATTCTTCACAAAAAAATTCAACCCGTAAATTTATATCCGACTCCGTAAACAGTAAGAAAAAAACGCGGCGTATCCGGAGAGTCCTCAAGCTTTTTACGAAGTCTGAGGACATGATTATCCACAGTACGGGTGGTAATGGAATATTCCATGCCCCATACTTTTTCCAGAAGTTGATCTCTCGAAAGAGGAACGCCCTTATTGTGAATAAAAAATTTTAGCAATTCAAATTCCTTTGCCGTAAATGGTATGATAGATCCCTTTCTCTTTACCTCATGATGCAGCAAGTCTATCTCCGCATCGCCAAGGTGATATGTCGTTACAGGTTTGTCTTGACCGGAACGACGCAAGGCAGCATGAATACGAGCTAACAACTCCTTAACACCGAACGGCTTTGCCAGATAATCATCTGCTCCCGTTTCCAACCCGAGAACTTTATCAACTTCACTATCGCGCACGGACAGCATGATTATCGGAACATGCTGTTGCTGATTCCGTAGTTTTTTACATACCTCAATACCGTCCATGCCCGGCAACATAATATCAAGAAGAATAAGGTCCGGATGCTCTTTATCAAAAAGAACCAATCCTTCTTCTCCACTCTCTGCGCAAAAAACTACATATCCCTCATATTCAAGATTGTCCTGCAAACCCAGGCGCATATGGAGATCATCTTCAATGAGTAATATTTTTTTTTGATTAAATATCATTTCGATCCTTCGTCAGCTGGAACACAAGAGAAAAAGTAGTCCCTTTGCCAAATGCACTTTGTACCCGGATCGTTCCATTATGGGCCTCTACGGCATGCTTAACCAATGAAAGACCAATCCCGGAGCCTCGAAATCGTTTAGACAGACGAGAATAGGGCAGAAAAATGTATTGTAATGCTTCCGGCTTCATTCCTATACCATGATCGGTAACCTCTAAAAGCAATCTTCCGGCATCCCGCCGCAATGCCAGACGAATTTTCTTTTTTTCAGGACTGAACTTTATGGCATTATCCAGAAGATTGACGATAATTTGCGTCATGGCCACCCTGTCAAAAAGAAAAGATGGAATATCAGGGTCAATATCCGTATGCAGCGTGAATCCCTTTTGTTTGAGATAATAATTATAGGATGCCATTATTTGCTGTAATGTTTCGACGATATTCCCCTTGGTGAAATCATACTCTTTTATTTCTTTTTCAATGTTTGAAAATTCCAGAGTATTATTAATGAGAAGATGCAACCTATCACATTCACTTAAAATAATTCGGTAATACTCCTGCATTTTAGATGGATGTTTTATACGGCCCAGCATTAACGTTTCCGCATACATACGGATAAGAGAAAGGGGGGTTTTCAGTTCATGTGAACCGTGAAAAATTATCTGCGATTTCAACTGGGAGAGTTTTCGTTCCTGTTGCATCTGCTGCCAGATAAAATAGATACTTAAAACGATAAGAAGGAAAACAAAAAAAATTATGCCTGAATAGACGATAAACTCCATTCGGGCCCGTTTCTTTGTACCGGAAAGATCCACCGTGGCGATTATCTTCCAGAAGGGAAAAATTTCATGAAAGGGCGCTTCGACAAACATCATATCTTTAGATGTTGCATCCGGATCCAGCCTCATGGATTTTTCCACAATCTTCACCCCCGGCAAAATACCATCGAAAAGCCGAACTTGTGCGGGAAACACCTTGTTTCGAATGTAGTCCTGGTCAAAGGTGAATATGAGATATTCAGTTTTTCCTTTGGTGGGTGTATGCGGAAACGAGAGGAATCCGGCCTGAACAGGTTGTTTTTTATAGCGGCCGGAAAAATGACGTAGCGCAAAAGGCTCAGCGGAATGCCGTGATATGGCTAATTCTACTTTTTCGGTAAGCCAGTCTTCTATACTTTTCGGAGAATTATTCTTTGTTTCTGGGAAGTTCGTTGTGTTAAAAAGAAATATCCTCTTGATAAGAGGATGGCGCTTTCGTAGAGCCACAAGATCTTTATTTGACATATTCTTCGATCTTGTAAATGCTATATCAAGCAGCATTTTATTTTCTTTGGATAAAAAATATTTTTCCAGCTTTTCTCTGAACATCCAGACTGATATCGTTCCACTTTTTTCGACGGCATCCTGCATAATGGCATTACGATAGGTAAGATAGTAGTACCCCATACCGGCAAACGCACACACGCAAAGAAAAATCAAAATAAACGAAAAAAAGAGCTGGTTTTTTTTCATGAAATTTGACAACAAATTGATTGAATCTCAGCCATACTCCTCCTGAAAATTTCTTACCATCTCTAAGGAATAAACCTTCCGACCGGAAAAGTACACGGCAAAAAAAGGTGCCCATCGTGCCCGGTCTTTCATTTTTACGAATTCATATTACCCCAAATCCTCAATGATTAAACAAAGATACGAACTCAGCATATCCATCTTTCTGCAAATCCGTAGCGGCAATAAATCGCAGTGCTGCCGAATTAATACAGTACCGCAATCCTGTTGGCGCCGGTCCATCGGAAAATACATGACCAAGATGAGAACCCGCCTGTTTACTGTGCACTTCCGTCCGAACAGACCAGAAGGTACTTTCCTTTTGTTCGACAATATTGACGGAAACCAACGGTCTGGTAAAACTGGGCCAACCCGTTCCGGATTTGTATTTATCCAATGAACTAAACAGTGGCTCGCCACTGACAATATCAACATAAATACC
>WFSC01000474.1 GCA_015486185.1 Bacteroidales bacterium
AGTCACTATAATATTGTTTTATTCATTGAGTATTATAATTTGATCCCTAATCCTCTAAACCTTAATCCCTTAAACTCTAACCCCTTAAACTCTAACCCCTTAAACTCTAATCCCTTAAACTCTAATCCCTTATACTCTAACCCCTTATACCAATTCTCTTCATCTCTTTATCGCTTCATCGCTTCATCAGGTACTGGTTCCTGGTTCCTTGTTGCTGGGATAAAAGCTATCACGCAGAGGACCGCAAAGCAGCGCTGAGAACCGCAAAGAATCGATGTTAAACACATCAGCAATTTACAATTTCGCGAGCGTCAGCGACCTAATATCTATTTAATTACGTGCCACAGGCACTAATTTCGCTGTGAGCCTGCGAGCAACTAATTTCAACTTAATTTCGCGAGCGTCAGCGAGCTAATTTCGGCTGCGAAGCAGCCTAATGACTATTGTATGCCAACTGTATGACAAATAATCAGCTTAATGTGTCCGGATTCTGGTCAGAATAATTCCTTAAAAAAATAAAAGGTCATAATAAAGGAAGCGGTCAGTTTAAGGCCTATACCTATAAAAAACCCCAGCAAGGACCCCAATCCTGCACGGAATGATTGATTAAGACTGGCTCCCCGGATACTTTCTCCTATAATGGCCCCCAGTAATGGTCCGACAATAATGCCAATAGGAGGGAAGAAAAATATTCCAATGATCATACCAATGGTGGCTCCCCAGATGCCGGCCTTGCTACCCCCTGTTTTTTTGGTGCCCCAAACAGGAACAATGTAGTCAAGAACGGTTACTGCCAGAGCCAGAAAAGCCATCCCCAACAGAAAAGTGAGAGTGAAATGGCCGAAATGCGAAAATTGCAGGAAAAGTAACCCTAAAAAACTGATGGGAGGACCGGGCAGGACCGGAACAACACATCCGATCAATCCAATGATCATAAGGAGGATCCCGGTACCGGCCAACAAATAATCAATCATCCCAGTTTGTTTAGAAAGATTGTCTTTGGTTTAGTCTCAGGAGCGTTCCTGGTTTTATTATCCGGAAAGTGCAGATTATGTAAGGAACAGGAAGAACAGCCGGGATTTTCTCCCCTGGCTGTCCGGATAAAAAATCGTACCAGACGAAACACAGCCAAACCCAATGCCGCCAAAATAGTAATGTATGTTAAAATATCCTCTACCATATTATTATAAAAATTCAATATCCAATCCTACGTTCTAAATTCTTTTTATATTCTACATTCCACATTCGATATTCGATATTCGATATTCGATATTCAAAAGATCATCCTTCCTGCCTGCTGAACAATAAACGCCAAAATCCATGCCAAAGTGGTTGTGTAGGTAACGGCCAAAGCTGCCCACTTCCAGCTTCCTGACTCTTTTGCAATGGCTGTAACGGTAGCAACGCACGGGAAATACACTAAAACAAAGATGATAAAACTCAGGGCGGTAATTTTATCAAAGACTTTTTGTCCGGCCCTGCTACCTTCGCTGAATCGCTCTTCTTTGATCCTTTGGGCAAGCAGCTCGGAAGAATTGTTGTTTCCATCACTGCTTTGATACAAAACCCCCATGGTACTGACAACAATTTCTTTGGCCGTAATACCGGCCAGCACACTGACACTCATTTTCCAGTCAAATCCCAACGGCCTGAAGATGGGTGTGATAGCTTTTCCAAGTCTTCCTATATAACTGTTTTCCAAAGCAAAAGATTTCTTTTCTGTTTCCAGTTTCGTAATTTTCTGTTGCAGTTCTTCTTTTTGTGTACTTTGGCCGGGCATCTGAGCAAGTTCCATCTTAATTTTCGTAATCGATGTATCGTACTGATTATTTTTTTCCGGCTTTGGGAAATAAGTAAGTGCCCATACCAAAATAACAGCTGCGAGAATGATCGTACCCATTTTTTTCAGGTATTCTTCTCCTTTGTTCCACATGTGTTTCAGGGTAGTACGGACTGTTGGCAGCCGGTAGGGAGGGAGTTCCATTACAAATGGAGCTTCTTCTTTCTTAAAAAGTGTTTTTTTAAATATTCTTGCCACAATGGCAGCAAGGACAATCCCTGTCAGATAAATTCCCATAAGTATAAGTGCCTGATTGTGGGGGAAAAAAGCAGAAATAATCAGGATGTAAATAGGCAGACGCGCACTACAGGACATCAGTGGATTAATAAGCATGGTAAGCAGGCGGTTATTGCGGCTTGGAATTGTCCGGGTAGCCATTACCGCCGGAACATTGCAACCAAAGCCCATCAACAGGGGAATAAACGAGCGACCGTGTAAACCGATCTTATGCATAAGCTTGTCCATGATAAAAGCAGCCCGTGCCATGTAGCCCGAATCTTCCATAAAGGCAATAAAAAGGAAAAGGATCAGAATGTTGGGCAGAAAAACAATTACGCTGCCTATACCTCCGATTATACCATTTACGATGAGGTCCCTGAATGACCCTGCAGGCAGGAAATAAGAAAATAACTTGGAAAACAATAGTACCAGATCATTCAACCAGTCAACCGGATATTTTCCAACCTCGAAAGTGGCAAAAAAGGTGATGAAAAGAAAAAGCAGGAACAACGGATATCCCCAAAAACGGTGTGTAAGAACGGCATCGATTTGTTCGGTTCGTTCCTTACGTTCTCTGGGGCCTTTTGTCAGGGTTTCTTTTAAAGCGCCGGAAATAAATCCATAACGGGCGTCTGTGATCAGGGTCTCCGTTGGCTCGTGATACATATCTTCCAAACGGGCGATCTCATTTTCGGCAGTTTTTTTGATTTTTTCATAATTATCCCAACGTGACAGGGAAAAATGAGCGGCCTTATCTTTTTCTAAAAGCTTGATGGCATAAAACCTGGAAGAAATGCGAATGGTCAGTTTTTGATTTTCCAGTATCAGATCCTGTAGAATACGTAAAGATTGTTCTATTTCTCTGCCGAAATTGATGTGTACATGGCGGGTAACAGGCTCCCGGTCTTCATATACATCAATGACTTTCTCAAACAATTTATAGATTCCTTTACCACGGGTTGAGATAGTAGGTACGATTGGCATCCCCAGCAATTGGCCCAGCGCCTTGTAATCCAGCCGGTCTCTTTTTTCCAGGATCTCATCATACATATTAAGCGCCATGACAATACGCAGATCCATGTCTATAAGCTGGGTGGTAAGATAAAGATTACGTTCCAGGTTGGAGGCATCTACCACATTGATCACAATATCCGGCAGCTCTCCTAGCAGGTATTTCCTGACATATAATTCTTCAGGCGTAAAGGCCGAAAGAGAATAAGTACCCGGAAGATCGATCAGGTTCAGGGTATATCCGTTAAACTTGAATGTAGCTCTTTTGGACTCTATGGTTACCCCGCCGTAATTGCCAACATGCTCCTTCGATTTGGAAATGTTATTAAACAT
>WFSC01000475.1 GCA_015486185.1 Bacteroidales bacterium
ATAGCTGCTTCCGGACTGCGTTTTACGTAAAGTTCTTCAGTAGGCTGATCAATGGATTGCGGCTCGGTGATCAGCGGCACGCCACCATATCTTTTTACCAGCTCAAAATACATAAATGCCCTGAGAAAACGGGCTTCTGCCGTTTTCTGGTCAATAAAATCCTGGTCGAAGGAAGATTTGGCAAGCATCTGAATGAGCTCATTGGCTGAACGAATATTATCATAAGGCCAATAGTCCAGCAACCAGTGTGCTCCTTCCGCATCCATAATGTCCATGGCCGCCCTGAAAGGGTTTTGCCAGCCGGCAAAAACATTTTGTTCGCCTCCGCAAACATTAAGAGTTGCCATATCATTCCCATGTCCACCGGTTTGCCAGCGTACTCTGTTATAGATTTTAGTGAGGAATGCATCCACAAGAACCGGATCGTTTTTTACGTCATCTTCTGATATCATATTGGTGGGCTTGATGTCCAATACTTTGGTACAACCCGTAGATATCAGGATAGTGCTTATTATAATTAAAATGTATCGTTTCATAATCAAATTCCTTTCTGTTTTCAGTTAATATTATAATGATAATCTTACTCCGAACGTTACGGTTTTTACAGGTGGATAGTCTTTTGCATTCTGACCTGTTATTTCAGGGTCGAAAGAATGTTTCCATATACCCAGATTGCTGATGGTCCATAAATTGGTACCTGTCATATAGAATGTAAGCCCGGACATTCCGGATTTATGAAGAACTTTTTTGGGCAAAGTGTAAGATAAGTTGATATTCTTCAGACGCAGGAACCGGGCATTGTAACTCCAGAAGTCAGAAGGTTTACTATTATTTGCAGTTCTTCCGTTTTGTGTTACAGGAGGCAGCTTGAAATTATCAGGATTGGAAATGTAATCTCCATCCGGACCGTTTTTTACAATTGCCCTGTATTTGTAATGCTCTATCAGCGGAATAGATTCATTTGAGAAAGGAGCTGCAGCCGAACCGGAAAATGTGACGGTGTAATCAGCCGCACCCTGCCACAACATTCTCAATTGTATGCCTTTGTATCCCACTCCCATGTCCATACTGTACATGATGTTCGGCAATCCGGAAGAACCGATCACAGCCTCATCACGCCAGTCAATCTGACCATCGTTATTAAGGTCTTTGTATTTAAGATCTCCCACTTTTATGGTAGCATTACCGTTCAGATCCTGATCGATTGGGTATTCAGCTATTTCCTGCTGATTCATAAAGAATCCATCCGTTACATATCCCCAATGACGGTCATCCCAGTGACCTTCCTGGACATAACGTCTGTTCCACTCGGGATCATCGGATACTTCTTCCTGCAGATGGACATATTTCCCTCTTGCCCAGGAAAACATCGGGGCGATGTCATATGAGATATCTCCAATTTTGTTACGGTGACGTAACAATATTTCAAAACCACGATTGTCTCGGGTATTCAGATTGGTTTTCGGCAGACTGGCACCAAATGTTGAGGGTACCTGCTCTAAAGGTTGTGCCAGGATGTTATCCCTGAGACGATAGAACCCGTCAATTTCAAAACCCAACAAACCTTTCCAGAACGATCCGTCAAGACCGATATCATAAATGGTCATGGTCTCCCAGGTGATGTTCGGGTTGGCCAGACCTGCAGAATAAATGATCGGCGCCGGGGTGGAACCAAAGATATAAAAATTTGTTGAGATATTATATCCCGTAAGATAATCAAAAGAAGAGACCGCATCATTCCCCATCATACCATAAGAAGCCCTTAATTTCAGGTTATCTATGGCAGAGATATGGTCTTTAATAAACGATTCTTCGGATAATCTCCATCCCACACTGACACCCGGGAAGTAACCCCAGCGTGAGTTCGGGGGATATTCTGCAGATGCATCTGCACGGAAAACAAATTCAACGAGATATTTACCTGCGTAATTATAATTGATACGGCTGATTACACTGGTACGGGCACTTTGGCTTGTCCCCTCCGTATTGTCCTTTCCTTCCTCGGAAGCATATCTCAGATAAGGAGCATTATAGGACAATATGTCTTTTCTGTCTCCCCTCAAACTGGTTCCTTTATAGGTTCTGGTTTCACTGATCACCTTGGCACTGATGTTATGTTCTCCGAATGTCCTTTTAAAGGATATGTCAAAAGTAGGAAGCAATTCCGTGCTTTTTGAACTGTACACATACATTTTATTTGTACCTTGTGTTCCTTGCTTGATCCATAATCCGTCAGGTGTGGATTCGGTAGGATCGTATTCCCAGACATCAAAGGGTTTTGAAACATTCTTCGTCCAGCGCGAACCCAGTTCATATAAAAGTTTGGCTCCTGCCGACAGGCCTTTAACCCAGGGTAGTGAATACCTCAGCTTAAGTGAACCCAGCAGGTCTTGTGGCTCGTTAAGAATAAATCCGGAATAGTCTTTGAAAGTCTGATAATAAGGACTTCTCTGCAGGAAGCCGGAATAACTTGCCCGGGTCGGGTCTGCCTCATTAATAACAGGATAAACTGGTTTTGCCGTCTGCAAAGAATTGTACATATCATTGACACTGAAATTAGCTTTGTCCAGCGTACCTTTTCTATAGGCAAAGTCCATGGATACGGTCAGGTCATCCGTAATATTTGCATCAATATTTGACCGGATATTATACCTTCTGTAATTATAATCCCCTGATTTGAAATTACTTTTTTGGTCGGTGTACCCTGCCGAGAGGTAATATTTTACCTTTTGGTTACCACCGGAAGCACTGAGATTATGTTGCTGCTGGGGTGTCCAGTTTTTATACAATGCATCTCCCCAGTCATATCCCTTATATTCACTGCCATCCAATGTATTGGTTAATGTATTGGTGGCAGGATCATAATGCACATAATGGGGAGAATAATCATCGGGATCCAGTCCCGACTCATATAACATCTGAGCCCATTTCTGCGCATCCACCCAATCCGGCAGAAAAGTTGGTTGTGTAAAAGAAACGTTGCCATGATAAGTGATCTTTGCCCCTTTGGTATTTCCCCTTTTCGTCGTAACCAGGATAACCCCGTTCCCTGCCTTGGCACCATAAATGGCTGCAGAGGCATCTTTAAGAACCGAAATTGATTCAATATCATTCGGGTCAATATCACTGAGCGAAGAGGGTACCCCGTCAACCAATACATAAGGAGAACCAAATCCGCGAATACTCAGACTGGCACCATCAGCTCCAGGCAAACCGCTTGACTGGCGTGTGATCAGGCCGGGAACCATACCTTGTAAAAGCTCCGTAGTATTGGCAGCAGGACGTTCGGTAAGTTTATCTGCGGTAACGGTACTGACAGACCCGGTAAGGGTCTGCTTTTTTTGCGTTCCGTAACCGACTACAACCAGTTCTTCCAGTCCGATCACATCCGGTGAAAGCGTAACATTGATCACACGCCTGTTGCCCACCGTATCTTCCTGGCTCAGATAGCCAATATAGGAAAATACCAGAACAGCCTTCCCATCCGGAACCGACAGAGTGTATTTACCATTTGCATCGGTGATGGTTCCCGTTGTGGTTCCTTTGATTACGATGTTCACACCAGGTAATGGCGTACCGGAAGACTCGGTAACCGTTCCTTTGACAGTTACCCCCTGACCACTGGCCAACTGAGCGAATGCCAGCATCAGGCCCATAATCGCATAAAATTTAAGGAATTTTTTCATAAGTTAAAGGTTTTGGTTTAAGAATTAGAAAAATGTTGTTGATGAAATATTTTTATTTATAGATAAACAATGTGTAAATAATAATTAGTACCATGGTCACCGTTAGAACAGAAAGCAATACAATTAAACTATTATACAATATCTTTTTCCTTTTATCATTCATAGTATCAAAGTTATAATATCCGGTTATGATATAAGGAACTTTTATTTTCAAATCTGAAAACGATTTCGACTGATATGGAAAAAAATTAATCAGATTTGAAAAAGAATTCGTCATTATAACATGGACAAAAGTGGGCATGCCACTGTATATCAGTATGACAGAGCTGTGTTGTTATATTTGGAGTTCCGGAAAAAAGAACAATGCCAGGAGTGTCAATTTTCAGGAAAGACCACTCCTGTTTAGCTCTTTACTCATTTGTCCCGGCTGTTGGCATAACTGCCGGGTGATTTCCTATATACTTTCCGGAAACATTTGGAAAAATAGGAATGATTGGAAAACCCTACTTCCACCATGACTTCGGCAACGGTAAATTTTTTCGTTTTCAGCAACTGTGCAGCTCTCCTGATCCTGATATCCCTGATCAGTTCTTTCAATGTGCCTCCTGTCAGCTGCTTGATCTTTCTGTACAAAAAAGAGTGTGAAAAGCCCGTAGCTTCACAAATAGTATGAACATTTAGTTCAGGATCAGAGATCTTGCTCTCAATATATGCGATCACCTGTTGCAGAATCTTCTCATCAGCTGAAGTGGGTCGGGTCTCTTCAGGAGTCATTATGGATTCAAATCTTGCACGTTCAACAAATTGTTCCTGCCTGTTTAGTATATTTTGGATGAGCGCATCAAGGTAATCAATGTCAAAGGGTTTGGTAACATAAGCATCAGCTCCGCACTTGAGTCCTTCTGTCTGTTGTTCGATTAAAACACGTGCCGAGAGTAAAATAACAGGAATATAACTTAATTTTGGATTATCTTTAACGGATCTGCATAACACGTAACCGTCCACTCCGGGCATCATCACGTCGCTGATGATAAAATCCGGTTTTTTTCCTTTCAGGATTTGCATGGCCTCCTTACCGTTTGCAGCAGTTATGAATTCATATTTCTCCTCCAGGCTCATCCTGATAAAATCAATGACCTCCGCGTCATCTTCCACAAGCAGAATGACAGGCTTCTCCACAAGACCCATATCCTTCTTTGTGGTTTCTTCTTTTGGCTCCTCAACTTTCGAAGTTACCTGAACAAACGCTCCTTCCACGGATAGTTTCTTTGCAATATCTTCAAGTGGAAACCTTGTTTTTACAGGGATCTTTACTGTAAAAGCTGATCCCTCTCCCGGAGCGCTCTTAACAGAAACCATGCCGCCATGTAGTTCCACGTATTCTTTAACCAGTGTCAGTCCGATGCCTGATCCCTTTACCTTGTCTTTTCCCTTTTCACTCTGATAGAACCTGTCAAAAATCTTTGATTGTTCTTCTTCAGGGATACCAATACCCGTATCTTTAACTCGGATACTGACAAAACCATCAGGGAATTTATCTGTATGTTCTTTCTCTATATTAATATCGACGGATACTTTACCTCCCTCCTCTGTATAATTGAAAGCATTTGCCAGAAGATTATAAAGAACCGTTTCCATTTTGGCCGTATCAAACCAGGTTTCAAATCTATCCATGTTGGATTTGAATGAATACTGCATACTTTTTCTTTCGGCCCGGACTGAGAAAGAATTGTATATCCGGCGACAAAATTCAACAATATCGTTACCCGATTCACGGAGTTTGATATTTTGCACTTCCAGTTTTCTAAGATCAATAAGCTGATTGACTAATCTTAACAGCCGCTGGGCATTTTTTGAGACTAGCTGAAGCTGTTTCTGCTCTTCCGGATCGAGGGTGTCTTTTTTCAGTATCTCATTTACGGGTCCGAGGATCAGGCTTAGAGGTGTTCTGAATTCGTGGGAAATATTGGTAAAAAACCGTTGTTTGGCCAGGGCCAGCTCTTCATTGTGCTCCTTTTCCAGCCTTATCTTTTGAATCCGTTGCAGCCATTTCATTTTCATTATAAATACCACGACGGTAAGGGTTGTAAGCAGGAGAAAAATAAAAATATAAAAGATGATGGCTCCGCTACTTGCCCAGGGAGGAGGCTCGATCCTTATCTTCAAAGAGCTTTCATGTTTGCTCCATACCCCATCATTGTTTGTTCCGCGCAACCGAAAGGTATAATGACCTGCCGGAAGGTAGGAATAAATGGCAAAGTTCTGATCTCCAGAGGTGTACTTCCAGTCAGGATCAAAGCCTTCCAGTTGATAGGCAAAAATATTTCCTGACGGATCCCCGTATTGTAAACTGGCAAAATTAAGCCGTATCGATCGTTGATCATACCGCAGGGTAATTTCTTCTTCAGCGAAGACCGAATTTTTTATAATACACCGGCCATTCAGCTTTTTCCCGGGGATCACTCTCTCATTCTGAACGTAGAATTCACTGATATATATTTCGGGCTGATAGTCGCTTTTCTTTATTTTCTCCGGATCGAACTTAACAAACCCGTCCTGTCCGGCAAATACCAGGTCTCCGTTATCCCCTTTGCAACAGCTCCGGGGAAAAAATCCTTTTAATGGAATACCACTTCCGGCCGGATAGATCTCATATTGATGTTTACGCGTATTAAATTTTATCAACCCGGTAAGGGAACTTCCCCAGATATTACCCTGCCTGTCTTCAAGAATATTAACAATAGGCAGGTCCCTTCCTGAGTGTATAGGATAAAACCGTGCCTGATCTTTGGAAATGACATATTCAAGCAGGCCGTTGGTGGTGCCAAGCCATAAGGAACCTTTGTTTGAATATGCAAGGGCATACACGTTTTTCCCATTCAATAGGCGATTAACGGAATCTACCAGGTCTGTCTCATGTGTCAGCAGGTCCATCCGGTACAACCGGCCGTAAGAAAATATCCAAAGATCCTTAGGTGAACTAACAAACAAGCTTGAGGTAAGATTATTCACTTTTCTGAAATTCACGCTTTTCAGATCAGCCGGATCCCCGGTTACCTGATGCAGGCCTCCATCCCATGTACCTACCCATAACGAACCGTCTCTGGCTCTTTCAAAACTCGTTATAAATTGCGACTGAAGGCCCTTACCCTTCCTGAAAACGGCAGGGAAGGAATACATTTTCTTCCGGCCCGGTGACCAAATATTTACGCCTTTGTTTGTTGCAATCCATAAATTGCCAAACTCATCCTTGTACAGAGCCAGTGTTTTGGAGGCAAGCAGACTTAACGGATTTCCGGGTTGATGGTAAAAGGCTTTAATCACTCCCTTTGCCAGGGAATATTTTATCACGCCGCGTTGGGTGGCAAGCCAGTAAATGCCGGGGGTGTCGGGAATGATGTCGTTGATTTGAACCCCGACAGGTATAGCATCTTCTTTATAAAATACCGAATAATAAATAAAAGGCTTTTGATTCTGGTCCAGCAGGTTTATACCGTTATCCGTAGCGATCCAAAGAATACCGGAACGGTCTTCATAGATCGACCATATCTTGTTGTTCGACAATGAAACGGGATTGTAAATATTGTGATAAAATTTCTTGCTTTTCCCCGTTCTTGCATCCAGCAGATTTAAT
>WFSC01000476.1 GCA_015486185.1 Bacteroidales bacterium
ATCGCATGATCTCTCACGCCACTTATTATTATGATTATACAACAGAAAAACTAACCGGATCTTTCAGAAAAGATATGGGTTATGATGAATGGGGGCATATGAACCTGAACATTTCCTTCAAATGGGATACTACATCATGGTCATGGATCAAGACTTATCGTCAGGAGATAATATATAAGGACGCAAACGTCCTTAAGACCGTTATTTTTTCCAATTATGATCCTTCATCAGCAACATGGTTTCCTTCCCGTAAACAGGACTATTCATACAACAAACCTGGCTTAACAGATACTTTAACCTATTATTCATATAACCGGAATACCGGATCATGGGAATTCAGCTATAAATGGGTAACAACTTATGATACTCTTCATTACACTTCCATTGCATACGAATTAGCTTTCAATGATGCCAAATGGGATACCACCGGAAGGGATTTGAGAACCTATTGCAACAACAATTGGAATTGTTACACTTCCGTAGTTCAGGATCTCGATACAACCAGCCATGATTGGAAAAACAATTCAAAAGAGTTCAGAAATAAGATCTTCTTTGCAGACGGGGGATATTGGCGTGCCCGGTTTTGCTATTTTTGGAGCGATACGGCCAACCGGTGGCTTCATTCCCTGGGTTACACTACCTCCCGGAACGGCCGGGGAAAACGAACCTCGTTTTGTCCTTACAGTCCCTCAACTAATTATGACACTGTTTATCCTAATTTCAAAGACACCATGCAATACCGGTCCGATGGTTCTCTTCTTTTCAAAATATCATATAATTTCTGGGATCCTACCTCTTCCTTCTGGGAGGAAGGCTCCAAAACCAGCTACTATTATAACAGTGATAATCAATTGACCCTTATCCATATATTTTCTTTGTCCCCACCGGACACCTGGATCGAAGACAAACGTACCCGTTATTTTTACGGTGATTTTATATTACCGGATACCAGCACTTTTATCACCGACGGAGGAACATTATATGCTAATCTGGAAACTGCCGCTGCATACCAATGGTACAACTGTGAAACCGGAGAAGATATTTCAGGAGCCAATCTGATAGCTTTCATACCTCCTGCTCCGGGATCCTATGCCGTTCGTATCACCACCGGCAATTATATTGTCTCATCCGGATGCCGGGATACGCGGACCCTGTCTTCCAGGAGTCCTGATCAATCTGCGTTTCGTTGTTATCCCAATCCGTCATCCGGACTTATCCATATTGATCCCGGCATTACCGGAACAAACGATATAATGATCCGGGTCACCGATCTGTCGGGCTATGTGATCCGGACCATCCGCCAATATCCTGGTCAGACAGCCCCTGTAATCCTGGATCTCTCCGGTTTGTCCGGCGGCATGTATCTTCTGCGCTTTTATCTGGACGGAAAACCTGCCGGCCGGGAAAAGATCATACTGATCAGATAACCGGTTTTTTCCACAAACTATTTTCCTATAAAAGAATAGAGCATTTTTATCTCTTCGGCCCACAACGTATCATCCGGTGTTTCCAGGATCAACGGTATATTATCAAAATGCGGATCATTCATGATCCGCCTGAAAACATCGAGACCCAGCAAACCTTTCCCCAGATTATCATGCCGGTCAACATGTGATCCCAATCCTTTTTTCGAATCATTCAGATGCATGCCTTTCAGAAAAGAAAAACCAATTATCTCATCAAATTGTTTAAATGTTTCCTGATATCCTTCCTCTGTTTTAATATCATATCCGGCTGCATAAGCGTGACAGGTATCTATACAGACCCCTACACGGCTTTTATCCTCCACAAGATCGATAATAAACCGTAATTGTTCAAAAGTAAACCCAAGGTTAGTTCCCTGACCGGCCGTATTTTCCAGAACAGCAATAACTCCCGAAGTTTTGTCAAGGGTAATATTAATTGATTCGGCAATGGTTTTCAGACATTGCTCTTCGCTCACTTTCTTCAAATGACTCCCCGGATGAAAGTTCAGGCGGTTCAGACCTAGTTGTTCGCACCGCTGCATTTCATCCAGAAAAGCTGTACGTGATTTCCCCAATCCCTCTTTTTCCGGATGTCCCAGGTTGATCAGATAACTGTCATGAGGCAGGATATGATCAGGATGAAAGCCGTATTTTTCCATATTCTCCCGGAATTTCCGGATGTTCTCCCCGGTCAGGGGTTTTGCTACCCACTGGCGCTGGTTTTTTGTAAAAAGCGCAAACGCTTTAGCCCCTATGTTATGGGCATTCACCGGTGCATTCTCCACACCACCCGACGTACTTACATGGGCTCCCGCAAATTTTCCGTTTTCCATTATTCTATAATTTTTATCAATTTTTTTCGGGACAAGATCAACCCGTTCATCGTTCAACAATCATCGATCAACATTTCATTTATCTTTTCCCTTCTTACTTTTGCCTTCTGCCTTTTGCCTTCTGCCTTAATGTGCTTCCAGCCAGTTCTTTCCGGTTCCATAATCCACGGTAAGTGGCACTTTCAGTTTCACCACGTGCTCCATTTCATAGATCACTTTTTCTATGACCTCCTCCTTCTCAGGCAAATATACATCGAACAGCAATTCATCATGTATCTGAAGGATCATTTTTGTCTTTAATTTTCGTTCTTCCAGCAGTTTTTGGATACGTATCATAGCTCCTTTAATGATATCGGCTGCCGAGCCCTGGATAGGTGCATTGATAGCATTCCGTTCGGCCATGCTCCGGATAAAGGAATTACCCGAATTGATATCCCGCAAATACCGCCGGCGTCCCATAATCGTTTCAGCATAACCTTTTTCCCTGGCCTTTTGGATACTGGCATCCATATATTTTTTTACGCCCGGGAAAGAATTAAAATATCCGTCTATTAACTCTTTGGCTTTCGTTCTGGATATCTC
>WFSC01000477.1 GCA_015486185.1 Bacteroidales bacterium
GCAGCGTCAGATGTGTATAAGAGACAGATATTTTCCGCTATTCTAAAACCTGGACAGGCTGTTTTTATATCAGTTTACGGGTAATGCCCGGTTGATATCTTTCTGAAAAAATTAGCCGGGTAAGTTTCTCATAATCTTTATGGTTATTTACAAAATCTATGTTGTTTATATCAATTACCAAAAAAGATATGCTTTTTTCCTGTTCCATAAAACGAAAATATCCCTTTTGGATCTTTTCCAGGTACTCAGCCTTTATGTGCTTTTCATAATCGCGTCCTCTCCTGGCAATATTTTCCATTAATTTTTCAACAGAAACATGCAGATATACGTAAAGATCAGGGCGGGGCAACGTATCATAAATTATTGAAAAGATCTTATGATACAGATTGTATTCATCCCTCTCCAGATTATTTTGGGCAAAGATGAGTGATTTTGAAAAATAATAATCGGCAATAGTAAAGGTGGAGAACAGCTCCCGATGGGCCAATTCATGTTTCAGTTGGTTATATCTCTCGGCCAGAAAGGACATCTCAAGAGGGAAGGCATATCGCTCAGGGTGCCTGTAAAATTTTGCCAGGAACGGATTATCGGCGAACTGTTCCAAAATAAGACGGGCACCGTAATCGCGGGAAATCATGGTGGCCAGGGAGGTTTTGCCGGCACCGATATTTCCTTCGATGACAATATACCTGTATTTTACTTTCAATGTATAAGTATTCAATATTTTGGTGTAATTCCCATATTGTAGAAGGTAAAACTATATAGATCGGCAGCTTCTTCGATTTGTTTGGTAGTAGGTTTACCTCCCCCGTGGCCTGCTTTGGTTTCGATACGTATAAGGATAGGATTTTTCCCTTTATAGGTAGCCTGTAGGGTGGCTGCATATTTGAAACTGTGGGCAGGAACGACCCTGTCATCATGATCGGCTGTTGTGATCAGAATGGCAGGATAAGGTTTGCCTGGACGAATGTTATGTAACGGGGAGTAATGATAGAGGTATTCAAACATTTCCCTGCTGTCTTCGCTGGTACCGTAATCGGAAGCCCAGTAACGGCCAATGGTAAATTTGTTATATCTCAGCATATCCATGACCCCGACAGCGGGTAAGGCCACTCTGAACAATTCAGGGGCCTGGTTCACAACGGCTCCTATCAGCAAACCTCCGTTGGATCCACCCTGAATAGCCAGATACCGGGGTGACGTATAGTGTTTTTTGATCAGGTATTTGGCAGCCCAGATAAAATCATCAAACACATTCTGTTTATGCATTTTTGTCCCGGCCAGATGCCATCTTTCGCCATATTCTCCGCCACCCCGCAGATTGGCCATGGCAAAAACTCCTCCGTTTTCCAGCCATACCAGCCTTGAAATCCTGAAAGAAGGGGTCAGGCTGATATTAAATCCTCCGTATCCGTAAAGCAGGGTGGGATTTTTTCCGTTCAGTACAATATTCTTTTGGTGTACAATGAACATAGGAACCCGGGTACTGTCTTTGCTGTAATAAAAAACCTGCTCTGTTACGTAATTGTCAAAATCAAAATTGATGTCTGGCTTGAAATAAACCTCAGACCGGTTATTGGCAATGTCGTATTTGTAAACTACCGAAGGGAAGGTAAAGGAGGTAAAGGAATAGAATGCCACATTATCATTTGGTTTGGCATGAAAACCACCTACTGTTCCGATGCCGGGCAGGGCTACTTCGTGCAGAAATTTTCCCTTCATGTCATAAACGTTCAAAACAGAGTGGGCATCTTTCAGATATTCAGCAATGAGTTTGCCGCCTCCGGGAATGACAGAGGTCAGAACCTGTTCCTTTTCAGGTAGTATCTCAATGGCATGTTCTATATTCAGATCATTGTCACGAAGGGCAATTAGTTTATAGTCGGGTGCATTGTCATTGGTCATGATGAGGAGTTGATCACCAATATGATCCACCACCCAGTAATCATGATCAAAATTTTTAACCAGTTTGATAAGCGGAGCATCCTTTTGTTGCAGGTTTTTTACATATAATGCATTTCCGCTGGTTGATTGGGTTACGGATATGATCAGATATTTGCGGTCTTCGGTAACACCGGGGGAAAAACTCCGGTCGGGATGTGCCGGATCTTCGTAAACCAGCCGGTCCTGGTCCTGAGAGGTGCCGGTCCTGTGGTAATAAACCTTGTTGTTTTTATTGGCTGCCACCAGCTCCTGTCCCCGGGCCGGTTTTGCGTAACGGCTGTAATAGAAACCATCGCCATACCATGCCATGCCCGAGAACTTGATCCATCTGAGATGATCGGAAAGGTCTTTTTTTGTTTTAATATCCCTGACAAAAAATTCCTGCCAGTCAGAACCACCGCGGGAGATACCATAACCCAGGTATTTGCCGTCTTTAGAAACGGCAAAATTACTCAATGCTACCGTACCGTCTTTTGATAATTTATTGGGATCTAAAATTACCTGTGGTTCATCGCCCGGTTTTTTCAGTATATAATAAACACTTTGATTCTGCAATCCGTCATTTCTGGCAAAGAAATAATACCCGCCTTCTTTCCACAGGGAAGACATCTTGGGGTAGTTCCACAATTCTTCCAACCGCTTTTTTATCTTATCCCTGTAAGGTATTTTTTCCAGATAACCAAAAGTAAGCTTGTTTTCTTCCTTCACCCAGGCTGCTGTTTCTTTTGATGTATCATTTTCCAGCCAGCGGTATGGATCCGGAACTTTTGTGCCGAAATAGTCATCCACCTGGTTTACTTTTTTGGCCTCAGGGTAATGAAGCCGGACTGAATTACAGGAGGTGATCGCTATGATAACCCCCGCAAATAATACAGAGATAATTGAAATTGCTTTCATCGTCTTTCATTTTTTAATATAAAGTTTTATGTTCCATAGCCATTTGTTTGTCTTTCCTGTGGCCGGAGATCCGGCCGATGATCAATCCTGCAACAAAACCGAGAAGGCCTCCCATTTCATAGCTCCATTCCCCGAAATTTCCGGACCTGCCGAGATAAACAAAAAATATACCTGCCAGTGTTCCGACCATCGTATATATCAGGGTATAAAGGGAAATGAAAAAGTTAGGAATGCGATACCCGTGGAAAGTTTTCAGATGTTCGTTGATTTTTCCGAAAAGATCCATGTATTTTATTTCAAAATCCTGAAATTCTTTGTCGGTCTGTACAGTCATGCCGGAAAGTTTTTCCGACTCAGTGGCCAGTGACCGGCATTCGTTACAATAAGGCTGTTGATCAAGATTATCTGTCATTCGTAAAAAACGATCAAGACGCAGATACCTGGCTTTCATTCCCGGCATCTTCATTTTCAGGAAGTTTTCTTTCATTTTATCCGATCGTTTTTCCATGCCTGATTTATGATTTTAGGTTGAAAGATACAAAAAAAGGCCATGAAATTTCATGACCTTTTATAATGCGTTGGAAAAATTATTTTGACCTGTCCGGATTATCACGTCTGTGTGACGGATTGTGTGATCCGCCCCGGTGATCGCGGTGATCCCTGTGAGGCCTGTGTTCACGCCGTTCTTCTACATAATTTTCCGGTTTGGGCAGCAGTGCTTTCATGGAAAGCTTCATTTTTCCGTTTTTCTCATCCTGCCCGATCAGTTTTACTTCAACTTCCTGACCTTCTTTCAACACATCATGAACATCATTGATCCTTTTCCATGCAATTTCAGAGATGTGCAGTAAGCCTTCTTTTCCCGGCATGATCTCAATAAAAGCTCCAAAAGGAACAATAGATTTCACAATGCCTTTGTATATTGTTCCTACTTCGGGTAAGGCCACTATATCATTTACTCTTTTGACGGCAGCATCTATGGCTTCTTTGTTTTCGCCGTAAATATCCACCACGCCCACATCACTGATCTCTTCGATAACGATGGTCGTATTGGTTTCCCGTTGGATTTCCTGAACTACTTTTCCTCCGGGGCCTATCAGTGGCCCGATCATTTCTTTCGGGATCGTCATCTGGATGATCCTTGGAGCATGCGGTTTCAGATCAGGCCGGGGTTTATCAATGGTTTGCGCCATGATATCCAGGATATGCATCCTGCCTTTTTTGGCCTGTTCCAGTGCTTTCTCCAGTATTTCATAGGGCAGTCCGTCCACTTTGATATCCATTTGTGTGGCGGTGATCCCGTCACGTGTTCCGGTGACCTTAAAGTCCATATCACCCAAATGGTCTTCATCCCCGAGAATATCGGATAGTACGGCATATTTATCGCTGTTTTTATCTGTGATCAGGCCCATGGCAATGCCGGAGACAGGTTTTTTGATCTGTATTCCGGCGTCCATCAGGGCCAGTGTGCCAGCACAGACCGTAGCCATGGAAGAGGATCCGTTGGATTCAAGAATATCCGAGACCACACGTATAGCGTAAGGTACTTCACTTTCGGGGGGCAGCATGTTTTTCAGTGCGCGGTGGGCCAGGTTGCCATGACCTACCTCGCGACGGCTGACCCCTCTGTTGGGACGGGCATCGCCAGTGGAGAAAGGAGGAAAATTATAATGCAAAACAAACTTTTCCGTACCCTGAACCAACACTTCATCGATGATCTTTTCATCCAGTTTGGTGCCCAGGGTGACAGTGGTGAGGGATTGTGTTTCTCCCCGCGTAAACAAGGCGGAACCGTGGGCAGCAGGTAGAAAATCAACCTCGCAGGTGATCGGACGTATCTCATCCAGTTTCCGGCCGTCAAGACGTACATTTTCATCCAGGATCAAACGACGGACCGCTTCTTTATGTACATCATGAAAATACCTTTTTACCAAAGCCTCCACTTCAGCACGCTCTTCCTCATCGTACTGGGATAAGAAATCTTCCCGCACCTGGTCGAAAGCATCCGAACGTTTGTGTTTGTCCGGGATGGCCTGTTTGGCAATGGCATACACCTTATCGTAAGTTTCTTTTTCCACTTTTTCCTTCAGGGCTTCGTCTTCCTTATCTCCCTCATACTCTCTTTTTACGATCTTCAGATCCTGCATCATCTCTTCCTGGGCGATACACTGCTTTTTGATATAGTCATGGGCAAATTTCATGGCTTCCAGCATTTCGGCCTCGGATACTTCCTTCATCTCTCCTTCGACCATCATAATATTATCTTTGGTAGCACCTACGATAATATCAATATCGCATTCTTCCAACTGGGAAAAACCGGGATTGATGATCAGTTCGCCGTTGAGACGGCCTACCCGTACTTCCGAAATAGGTTCCTGTATCGGCACGTCGGACACAGCCAGGGCAGCAGATGCTGCGAGCCCGGCCAAAGCATCGGGCATGGTATCCTTATCTGCAGAAATAAGATTGATATTGACAAATGTATCAGCATGATAATCATCCGGAAACAAAGGGCGCAATACCCTGTCCACTAACCGGGCTACCAGGATCTCATAATCGGAAGGACGTGCTTCTCTTTTCATAAAGCCGCCCGGGATACGTCCCAGACTGGCAAATTTTTCCTTGTAATCAACAGACAAAGGCATGAAGTCAACATCTTCTTTGGCTTCTTTGGCCGAGACAACGGTGGCCAGCAACATGGTCCTTCCCATTTTCAATAAAACAGCACCGTCGGCCTGACGGGCGAGTCTTCCGGTTTCGAGAACAATCTCACGACCGTCACCCAGGTCTATTGTTTTTGTATAAATATTTGACATTGTGATAAATAAATTAAATCATACTACATTAAAAACAATACAAAAAAAGGCAATCGGTATCAATTGCCTCCCTTTGCTTACTTTCTGATCTTCAGATCTTTGATGATACTCCTGTACCGTTCTATTTCCCTTTGTTTAAGGTAATCAAGTAACCTGCGGCGTTTCCCGACAAGCTTTAAAAGCGAACGCTGTGTGGAATAGTCTTTATTATTCTTTTTCAGATGCTCCGTCAAATGAGCGATCCTGTATGTAAAAAGAGCAATTTGCCCTTCTATAGAGCCGGTATCCTCTGCCGACTTTCCATACTTTTCAAAAAACTTCTTTTTCTTTTCTACCGTTAAATACATAATTCTTCTGCTGGTTTAATAATTTATACCCGTTATAAAAGATTTGCAAAATTACGGTTTTTTTTAATTAAAGCAACACTCCGGAGAAAAATTATTACACATCATTGAAGAACAATGGGTTGGACATGTGTTGCCAAAGGTCTATATCACTCCTTTCTTAAGGAGTTCTTTCATAAGGGAAATTTGTTTGGGGTTGCCCAGTACAAAAAGCTGGTCGGTTTTATCCAGTACCACATCCGGATCGGGATTAAAGAGATATTCTCCGTTTTTCTTCATTCCGATAATATTGGCTCCTGATTTATTCCGTATGCCCAGTTCCCTGATGGATTTATGATAAAACAGATCACTCATTTCTTTACAGGCAATTTCTTCAAGATTGACATCCGACATACTTTGCAGCATGATTTTTTCCAGAAATTCAACAATGTCGGGCTGGATTACGAGTTTGGCCATTCTTTGTCCCCCGATCTTATCTGACATGATCACGTTGGTGGCGCCGGCACGTTTCAGCTTTTTTTCGGCGCTTTCATCGGAAGCTCGGGAGATAATGGTCATTTCCGGGTTAAATTGCCGGGCTGTTATGACGATCAGCAGGTTATCCGCGTCATTAGGCAGGGTGGTGATCAAAGCTCCCGCCCGTTCCAGGCCGGCTTCCAGCAAAGTTTCTTCATGGGTCGCGTCTCCTTCCATGACAAGAAATTCAGGTTCATCTTCCAGGTCTTCCAGTTGAAGGGGGTTATTCTCGATCACAACAAAATCCATGTTGTGATCTTTTAATTCCCGGGCTGCCTGGTGGCCATTCCGGCCATAGCCGCATAAAATAATGTGATTTTCCAATTTTTTGATCTTGTTTTTTATTCTTTTTATTAAAAAGGCGTTTCTGAAAATCCCCTCCAGCATGTAGCGTGTCAGGTTTGATATTGCAAAGACGAAGATACCAAAACTAAAAATGATCAGCAAAACGGTGAAAATTTTTCCGGTTTGAGACAAAGGATGCACCTCCCTGAACCCAACGGTTGAGATCGTAATGACCGTCATATAGATGGCATTGATAAGAGAATATTTTTCAATGATCATAAATCCGGAAACGCCTGCAGCAAAAAGAACAAGCAGTAACAGAATGGCAAGCTTCAGGGAGGCTTCGCGAACTTCTATTTCAGATATAGTTTTCAATCTCATGGGGTCCGGGTCAGATTTTGTGTGATTATTTTCATGCCGATCCTGCATTCAAGGCATCTGCCGGGGTTGCAATAACTATTTTTCAGTTGAAGCAGAGCCTGCGAATAGAAGGCATTGCCTGCATGGATACCTGTCTCTTCCCAACGCCGGATAATACGGTTCTTTTCTGCCGGGAGTTTTTCAAGGATATCCAGTGCCTGTTCTTTATATTCTTCCTTCCCTGTCAGGTTCCCGTGAATAAAATAAAAGGGAAGGATCACATTGATCAGAAGGGTCTGGAACGCTTGTTTTCCAAAGGTTTTTGTTTGTTTCTTCGAAGGCTTATTGAATGTATAATGGGTAGTCCAGTAACCATCCAGTGTGATGTTAAATAAGGATTCCAGTTTTGGAAGGGAAGGATTTTGCATCACTACGGAAAAAACATGTTCATGCTGATAGACGAAACGGGCAAACTCGGCAATACGTATTGCCGGAAAAGAAGAAGGGCGCATTCGCATTTGTTTCCAGGAATGTCCTGCAATGGGTTGCAGGGAGAACTTTTTCTGCAGATAATGGTATTCCTTTTTCAGGCTTTCATAATAGTCGTCGCCAAACAGATCGGTATCCAGCATTCCTGCCTGGCCGAACAACAGGGCTTCAACCTGCATCAGGTTATCCCGGTGTTTTGCCAGATATTTCAGTGGCAGGGAACGGGCCGTCAGGTAAAACGGCTGGGCATTTACCCTGAGCCCAAAACCCCTTGCCAGGAAACGGTATAATACTTCTTCCCAGTTGTTACCGGTTTCGTCGAGTTCTTTTTGTATAACTTTGGTATGTTGTTCCAGACGTTCTATAAGCAGGCTTCCAAGCCAGTGTTTGATCACAAAGGGATCGATACGGTGGATCATATCCTGGCAGGCTACCCAGGTTCGTTTTTTAGACAGAGACTCGTAATTCTTTAATATTGCCGGGTCGAAAGTCAGTTCGACAGCGGGTATTGTCTCTCCGTTAGACCGGGTAACGGGGTTGTCATTGTTTATCACTACATGAAGGATGACAGAATCGTACATGGGGTCATGAAAATGTCCGTGCTGAAACCAGTCGGAGGCTTGTTTGTGTATTTCTATATTTCCGGCCCACAACATCCCGCCTATCCTGATCCTTGCCTCCAGAAAATCAGGGCCCTCATCCCTGTTGAGATGACCGGGAGACAGCACTTCAACCGGTTCTCCGCCGGCAGTGATCAGCTTTTCATGATCGTACAGACCATGTTGCCAGATAAAATGTAAAAATGCTTCTTTCAATAAAGAAATATGTTATCAAAGAATTCCTTTTTGTACCAGGGATTTTTCCATTTGTTGCTGCAATTTTGAAGCTTCTTCGGCAGCTTTTGCAGCAAAACCGGTATCATTTCCCGCATAAATGATACCGCGCGAAGAGTTGACCAGCAAGCCGCAACGGTTATTCATTCCATACCTGGCGACCTCTTCGAGGCTTCCTCCCTGGGCGCCTACTCCGGGAACCAGTAAAAAATGATCAGGTACCCATTTCCGTATATCTGACAGTTTTTCTGCGCGTGTTGCCCCTGTCACAAACATCAGCCGGTCAGGAGAACCCCAGGAAACGGCTGTTTGAAGAACTTTCTGATAAAGATATTTTTGCTCCTTTTCACTGTAAAAAAACTGAAAATCATCAGCCCCCGGATTGGAAGTGAGAGCAAGCAGGATCGCCCATTTATCCTCATATTCCAGAAAAGGCAGGACTGAATCACGCCCCATATAAGGGGCTACCGTAAGTGCATCTACATTAAGTGTCTCAAAAAAGGTACGGGCATACAACCGGGAAGTATTCCCAATATCTCCACGTTTGGCGTCGGCAATGATGAAAATCGACGGATCGGTTTTCCGGATATGGTCTATGGTTTTTTTCAGGCTCCTCCATCCGGCCTCACCGTTTACTTCATAGAAGGCAATATTGGGCTTATAAGCCGACACATAAGAATGGGTGGCGTCAATGATCTGCCTGTTGAATTCGAACACAGGATCTTCCAGATCCAGCAAATGTTCCGGTATTTTTTTTATATCCGTATCCAACCCGATACACAGAAAACTTTTTTTCCGGCGTATCAGATCAAATAAGGTGTCGGCATTCATCCGGTTTTCCGGTTATTATCAGAATTTTTACTGTAATCCGGACACTATTTTCCGGAAATTTTTGATGGATTCTTCCAGTTCAGGCATCGAAGTAGTCCAGTGATACTCATATTCTATGCTGAACATCCCCTTGTATCCCTCGTCCTTTAACACCTGTAACATGCCCGGCACGTCCGAAATGCCGGTGCCCCAGGGTACATCATGTGCCTGACGGCTTTTTTCATTCAGATCCTTGAAATGTATGGCAAGAATATGGCCTTTCAGTTTTTTCAGGCATTCGACCGGGTCAAGGCCTGAACGTACCCAGTGACCCACATCGGCACAGGCGCCGATCCGTGAAGAATGACCTTTTATATATTTTAATACGGTATCGGGGCTCCAGTAAAAAGAAGGTTTGGGATGATTGTGAATAGCAATGTTGATTTTATATTCATTACATAATTTATCAACATAATCCAGTTGTTTCGGTGTAGGTTCGGCAGTAAGGGTCTGGATGCCCATGTCTTTGGCAAAATCAAATATCTGTTTCCACTCCTTATTGTCTTTTCCATGGACAACGCCATAATTGACAAGGGTTAAACCATTCTTTTTCAGCAGTTTTTTCATGGCGGCCCGGGCAGTGGCATCGGCTGTAAAATTGGTAGTCCCTTCATAGCCTCCCCCTATCTTTTGACCGGGATACATTTCAACATATTTCAACCCCAGTTGTTTGATTTTCTGTAAAGCTTCGGCAAAAGTGTATTCCTTGAAAGTCCAGCATTGGACCCCCAGTTTCCATCCGAGTTTCTCGGGTGTCAGGTTCTTGTCTGCTTTCAGTCCCGGCAGTAAAAACGAACCTGCTAACATAATGGCAAAAATAAAATGAGAACGTTTCATGATATTGGGTTTTTATTGATTTGGCTTCACAAAATAATAAAAATTATTATTACCCGTATTATATTTATTAAAAAAGGATGAATTATCAGGCTTCACTTTCTTTCAGACGCTCGGCGTTCTCTGCCATTTGCAGTTTATCGATAAGTTCCTGGATGTCTCCGTTCAGGATTGCCTGCAAATTATATAGGGTAAGGTTGATCCGATGGTCCGTCACTCTTCCCTGCGGATAATTATAAGTTCGTATCTTAGCTGAGCGATCGCCTGTGGAAACCATGGTTCGTCTTTTTGAAGCGATCTCATCGAGATGTTTCTGGTATTCCAGGTTATATAACCGTGTGCGAAGCTCGGACATGGCTTTATCCAGGTTCTTCAACTGGGATTTTTCATCCTGACAGGTAACCACGATGCCGGTGGGGATGTGGGTCAGACGTATGGCCGAGTAGGTAGTATTGACCGACTGCCCTCCGGGACCCGAGGAACAATAGGTATCTTTCCGGACATCTTCCGGCTTGATCTCAATGTCGAACTCTTCTGCCTCGGGAAGCACGGCAACCGTGGCTGCAGACGTATGTACCCTCCCCTGGGTCTCTGTCTGGGGTACCCGTTGAACACGGTGCACCCCCGATTCGTATTTCATGATGCCATACACCCCTTCTCCTTTGATGGTAAACACTATTTCCTTATATCCCCCCACGGTGCCTTCGGTAAAACGGTTTATCTCAATTTTCCATCCTTTATTTTCGGCAAACCTGGAATACATGCGGAACAGATCACCGGCAAATATGCTGGCTTCGTCTCCTCCTGTCCCGGCACGGATTTCCACGATGGCATTCTTTTTATCCTGTGGATCGGCAGGGATCAATAATAATTTTATTTTTTCTTCGAGCGGTTCCTTCTTTGCCAGCCATTCATCCATCTCCTGTTTTGCCATTTCCCGCATTTCTTCATCCTTTTCTTCTGCCAGCATCTGCTTTGCCGTATCAATGTTACTGAGAAGTTCCTTATATTCCTTATAGGCAGTGATGACCGGTTCCAGTTCCTTGTATTCCTTGTTCAGCCTTATATAATGTTTCATGTCTGACATGGTGGCCGGATCGGAAAGCTTACGAGACACCTCATCAAACCGGTCTTTGACGCCTTCAAGCTTTTCGAGTATCATATTTTTGCTCATGATGGTCACTTTCTTTTGTACCGGGGCAAAGGTAAGAAATTATCCCCCTAATACGACAGAATTGTCTTCCGGGCAGATCGTGCGGATAAAAAATACCTAATAGATAAAGGTGCCATATTCTGATTTCAGGGTCAGTTTACGACGGTCTGATGCTTCCACCCGGCCTATGACCTTTGCATCAATCTGATAACGGCCGGCAATGCGGATGATCTCATCTGCCGGTTCGGGGGGCAGGTATATTTCCATCCTGTGGCCCATATTAAAGACCTGATACATTTCTTTCCAGTCAGTACCCGAACTTTCCTGTATGTATCTGAAAACAGCAGGTACCGGGAAGAGATGGTCTTTTATGATATGTAAACGGTTGATAAAATGAAGAATTTTGGTCTGAGCTCCCCCGGTACAGTGGATCATTCCATGAATGTCATTGCGGTGGGTGTTCAGTATTTCACGGATCACGGGAGCATAGGTGCGGGTGGGTGACAAGACCAGCCGGCCCATATCCATACCGGATATTTCCGTTGGATCGGTAAGACCGTATTTTCCTGAATAAACAAGGTCTTCGGGGATGTGCGGATCCCAAGCTTCCGGGTATTTCCCGGCCAGTGCGTGATGGAAAATATCATGTCGGGCCGAGGTGAGTCCGTTACTGCCGATGCCACTGTTGTAGTCCTTTTCATAAGAGGCTTGTCCGTAAGAAGCCAGTCCGACAATAACATCGCCAGGGGCAATCCGGTCATTGGTGATCACCTCTTTTCTTTTCATGCGAACCGTAACGGTCGAATCGACAATAATGGTACGTACCAGGTCCCCCACATCTGCCGTTTCACCACCGGTAGAATAAGCCCGGATACCCTGTTCGCGTAAAAAAGACAGGAATTTTTCCGTACCATTGATGATGGCAGCGATCACTTCACCCGGGATAAGGGACTTATTCCGGCCAATGGTTGATGATACCAGGATATTGTTTGTGGCTCCTATGCAAAGAAGATCGTCGATGTTCATGACCAGTGCGTCCTGGGCTATCCCTTCCCATACCGATATATCCCCTGTCTCTTTCCAATAAAGATAAGCCAGCACCGATTTGGTCCCTGCTCCATCGGCGTGCATAACGTTACACCACGACTCATCTCCGGACAGCAGGTCGGGAATGATTTTACAGAAAGCTCCGGGGAATAGCCCTTTATCCGTATTTTTTATGGCTTTATGTACATCTTCTTTTTGCGAGGAGACCCCCCGTCGTGCATATTTCGATAAATCGGCTGTCATGTTCAATCGGTCATTTTTGAGAACAAAACCCGTATCCTGTTTTACAGGGATCAGATTTTGCTAAATATCCACCGGCTTTTCACGTTATTTTTTATTAGGATTTTCTTTCGTTGGAAAATCCGTACGTAACACCTGAAACTCAGTCCGGCGATTGATCTGATAACAGATCTCCTTCTGTTCATCATTAGGCAACGAATTGATGAACTTGTCATTCAGGACGATTCCCGGTTTCAGGAATGGATATTGTTTTGCCAGCTTCTTGTCCACCACTTTGGGCATGGATTCTCCATAGCCTTTGGCTATGAGTCGTTTGGGATCAATGCCTTTACGGATAAGATAATCCACAACAGCCTGGGCACGTTTTTGCGAAAGCTCCATATTGTATTCTTCTGAGGCCCTGGAGTCGGTATGAGAACGTAACTCAATGACAATATTCGGATTATCATTCAGTACCTCTACGAGGTGATCCAGTGCGACCATTGACTCAGGACGCAGATCCCATTTGCCAAAATCATAATAAATATTGGGAATTTCGATCGGTTTGGCTATGGATGCCAGTTGTATGGTTGTTTTCAGCTCCGTACTTTTCTTCAGGCCTTTGGTGGTTTCCTTGCTCTTTCCGTTGAGGTATCCTTCTTTGGATGCGATAAAGATATAATCGGTATTGGGTTTCAGCATAAAACGGAATTCTCCTTTATTACTGGTGCTGTCAAGAAGGATTGTTCCGTCACTGCCGATCATTTTAATACGCGAAAAAGGGATGACCTCATCTGTCTGAAGATTACGTACCGTTCCTACTACACTGAATCTCAGGGGTGGGAGGACAAAAGCATAGATGTCATCCATACTCCTTCGTTTGCGGGAGGAGGAAAAGTATCCTTTCACTTCCTTATTTTCCATTATGATGCCGAAATCATCAGCCGGCGAATTAATGGGATATTTCATGTTTTCGATCTTCCAGTGTCCGTTGTCTTCCTGTTTGGCCCGGAAAATATCCAGTCCCCCCATACCGGGCCAGCCATCTGAAGAAAAATACAAGACCCCGTTGTGATCTACATAAGGGAACATTTCATTTTCTTCGGTATTGATATCCGGACCGAGGTTTTCCGGTTCACTCCATTTTTCTCCTTCACTCCCCCGGGTTACCCGCCATATATCTTTTCCTCCGAATCCTCCCGGTTTGTCCGAAACAAAATAAAGGGTCAGGCCATCCGGAGATATGGCAGGATGAGCTTCCACCAGACTGTCAGCTACCAGGTTCAGGGCTTCCGGTTTCCCCCATTTATTATCTTCTTTTTTGGTTACCATGATACGGCATCCCAGTTTTCTGTGTTTATCCATTTCACAGCGGGTAAA